>JANTFG010000310.1 GCA_024763555.1 Thermoanaerobaculales bacterium | reverse complement strand
GCAACGAAGGCCGGGGTCATCGGGATGACCCGTGTCTGGGCGCGGGAGCTGGGAAAATTCAAGATCCGGGTCAACGCCGTGGCGCCCGGATTTGTGGCTACGGAGATTCTCAAGAGTATGCCGGAGAAGGTCATTGAGGCGATGGTCAAGAAGACGCCGATGGGGCGGATGGGCGATCCTCGGGATATTGCGAATGCCTATCTGTGGCTGGCTTCAGATGCCGCCACCTGGGTCACCGGCGAGATCATGTCGGTCGATGGTGGTATCGTCACCGGAACCTGAATCGCAGGCGATTCGGGGTTTTTTGAGGATGGAGAAAAACATGAGTCGATCTGCTGTGATCACCGGGACCGGGCGTTTTGTCCCGGATCGGGAAATATCCAATGATCTCCTGAGGGAGCGTTTCCCTCAAGCTTCGGATTTCGTGGATAAAATGGAGGCGTCCACGGGTATTCTCCGACGATGGTGGGCGCCGGAGGACTGGTCCACTTCTGATGTCGCGCTTCCCGCGTGCCGCCAGGCGCTCGAGCGGGCGGGCAGGAAAGCCGAGGAAATCGATCTGATCATCCTGGGGACGGACTCGCCGGACTACATCACCCCGGCGACCTCGGTCGTGCTCCAGCACAAGCTGGGCGCGCCCAGAGCCGGAACCTTCGACGTCGGTTGTGCCTGCGCCTCTTTCCCGACGGGGCTTAATATTGCAGCCGGGATGATTGCAGCCAATACGCAGCTGAAGGTGGTCCTGGTCGTCGGGGTCTACCTGATGCACAAATTGGCCGCAGCAGATGATCCCCTGGTCTTCTTCTATGGCGACGGGGCGGGCGCGGCGATTCTCGAGCCCTCGTCGGAGGAGGGGTTCATCTCCTCAGCCTTTCAGGCGGACGGCAGCTATGCGGAGAAATGGTCGATCCTCGCCGGGGGGACGGTGGAGCCGGCGAGCGAAGAAGCCCTCCGCGCCGGACGGACGAGGGTGAAGATGTACGAGCGCTATCCTCCGGAGATCAACTCACAGGGCTGGCCGAAACTCGTCAGGTCTCTGGCCGCCAACGGAGGCTTCGGCATCGACGATATCGATCTCGCCATTTTCACCCAGGTTCGAAAGCCGACGATCGAGGAGGTCATGGCCGACCTCCAACTGCCGATGACGAAGACTCATATGGTGATGGAGAAATGGGGTTATACCGGATCGGCCTGTGTTCCCATGGCATTCGATGATGCCTTAGAGCAGGGCAAGGCTTCGGCGGGAGATCTGGTGGTATTCGTCGGTTCGGGAGTCGGCTATAACCAGGCCGGCGCGGCCTTTCGGCTGATCTAGAGGGGGTACGCTCAGATGTACGCCGTACTCATTCTCGCGGGATGTCTCATGGGCCTGGTTGTGCTGGTCCTTGGAATCCTTGCTTTCTTGAGGCCGCTGGCCCTGGATGTTTTCTTCCATCGTCTTGCCTTGAGAATGGCGGGATTGAGACGACGAAGGGTCGAGGGCCTCATGGGGCCGCTCATCTATTTTGAGGGAGGCAGCGGCAGGACGATTGTGCTGCTGCATGGTGCGGGAGATCAGGCGGGGACATGGGCGCCGATCGTCCGGCCTTTATTGAGAAAATATCACCTGATCATTCCCGATCTCCTCGGCCATGGTCAATCGGGGCCCGCCGAGGGTCCGATCGAGATCGCCCAGCTCCTGGCGGGTCTCCAACTGCTGCTGGATGAGGTGCTCGGAAATCAGCCCCTGATTCTGGTGGGGAACTCGCTCGGCGCCTGGCTGGCCTTCCTTCTGGCACGTGTTCGCCCGGAGCAGGTTGAGAGGATTTTCGCCCTCAACGGCGGTCCGATTCGCCAGGAAAATCCGGGTGTCAATCTCCTGCCGGTCGATCGTGAGGGGGCCCGTGAGACGATGCGCGGCCTCATGGGCTCCGGCGCCCGGCCGCTTCCCGGGTGGGTGCTCGACGATATCGTTCGGAGAACCTGGGCCGGCCCGATTTCGAGACTCGCTGGGGCGGTTGCTCAGATGGATGCCTTCCTCCTGGACGATAGACTGAAGGAGATCAGGACTCCGGTCGATCTCATCTGGGGCGGGGAGGACGATCTCTTTCCTCCGGACTATGCCAGGCGACTTCGGGACGGCCTTCCGGATGCGCGCCTGACAATTCTTCCCGAATGTGGACATATGTCCCAACGGGAGTGCCCACGCAAAGTGCTTGAAGTGCTGCTCGGGGCCCTTGAGACGAGCCCGCCCCCACGAGACGCTGTGGGGGCATCACAGGTGGAGGAGTCATGATTCACGGAGATGTCCTTGGCGAGCGGGCGCGGATCTCGCCGGAGGCAACGGCCTTAGTCGAGCTTCGAACGCGGCGGAGATTCAGCTATCGCGAGCTTGATGCCCGGGCTACGGCCTGCGCTCACTTCCTGAGCGAGGAACTGAGCCTCGGGGTCGGCGATCGTTTTTCGATCCTCTCGCAGAATCGGGTGGAGTTTGTCGACCTTCTTTTCGGGGCAGCGAAAAGCGGATCTATTTTGGTTCCGCTCAATACGCGCCTGGCTGAACGGGAACTCGAAGGGATTCTGAGCGACAGCGGGGCAGGTGTGCTCTTTTTCGATGCGCCGCATCTTCAGGCGGCCCTGGCCCTCGCCGAGAAACACCCTGAACTTGTGCTTGTGGGTTTCGACGGGCAAAGACCTGGCGTCTCTTTCGATTACGCCGAGTCCCTGGCTCTGAATTCAGGCCTCCTTTTCCACCGAGTCCAGCTTCCGCCGGAGCATCCCCAGTGCCTCCTCTATACATCCGGCACGACGGGAAAACCCAAGGGCGTTATCGTGCCCCAGCGCATGCTGGCCTGGAACGGCTTCGCGACGGCGGCCGCCTGGCAGCTCTCTGAGGAGGATGTCAGCCCGATTTTCACGCCGCTTTATCACGCCGGGGGGCTCGGCGCCTTCCTGCTGCCGATTTTTACGGTGGGAGGCCGGATCATCCTTCATGAGGCCTTTGACGCCGGGGAAGTCTGGGACGTGATTGAGAAGGAGAAATGCACGGTTGTGCTTGGTGTTCCGACGATCTGGAATATGCTGGCGGAACACCCATCTTTCGAGAGTGCCGATCTCAGTGCCGTGCGCTGGTTTATCTCCGGGGGCGCTCCCCTGCCGCGTCATCTCATCGAGAGCTACCATCAGAGGGGGATCACCCTCAGGCAGGGTTATGGAATGACCGAAGTCGGCGTCAACTGCTTCACCATGAACGACGAAGAGGCCCTTCGTAAGCAGGGGAGTATCGGTCGTCCCATGCTTTACCTCGAAACCCGGGTCGTCGATGAGGAGAACAATATCCGCTGCGCAGGGGAGGTCGGGGAGCTTTGCTTCCGCGGCCCGGCCCTGAGTCTGGGTTATTGGAATCAGCCGGAGGCGACGGCGGCTTCCCGGGATGAGGAGGGTTTCTTCCATAGCGGCGACATGGTCCGGGTCGACGAGGAGGGCTTCTTCTACATTGCCGGGAGGGCCAAGGATATGTTTATTTCGGGAGGGGTCAACGTCTACCCGGCGGAGATCGAGAATGAACTCCTCAGACATCCCGATCTCGAAGATGCGGCGGTGGTCGGGATTCCCGACCCGAAATGGGGCGAGCTGGGAGTGGGATTCATCGTCCCCAGGCAGGGTTATGATCTCAGCGGCGATGCGCTGTCGGAATTCCTCAGCGACAGGCTGGCAAAATTCAAGATTCCGAGGAAGTGGGTTTTCCTCAAGGAGCTTCCACGGACCAGTTATGGCAAAGTGATCAAGGCTGAGTTGAGGAAGGTCTTCGAAGCCTCCCTCGCAGGCGGGAACAGTGAAGAAAGGGACAAGTCATGAAGAAAATCTATATCGCGAATTACCACCAGTCGAAATTTGGAAAACTCTACGATATGAGTATCCCGGAGATCGTATCCCGCTCGGTGCAGGAGACCTGGGAGGGCATCGGCGCCGATCCCGCTCTCTGCGATGTGGCGACCGTCGGCGCCGCGGGAAGCGCTCCCTTCAACCAGCAGGGGCTGGCCTCCGGCTTGCTCGCAGAGCATCCCGGCCTGACGACGAAGCCGATCGAGGCTGTGGAGAACGCCTGCGCCACCGGGGGGCAGGCCATCCTGGCCGTACTCCAGAAGCTCCAGCTGGGCCTTGGGGAAGTCGGGCTGGCCATCGGCTTCGAGAAGATGCGCAACGACGAGGGCAAAATGGACGGCGCGCGGGTCGGAGAGATCCTCGGCTATTTTTCTCACCCGGATGATCGTGAGGGAAAGGTCTACGTCTTCCCCCATATCTTTGCTGAAGTCATGCAGAAGTACATCGA
>JANTFG010000309.1 GCA_024763555.1 Thermoanaerobaculales bacterium | reverse complement strand
GGGCGGATGACCCAGCGGGCGTCCCTGAGCTGGTACTGCCGGAGGAGGCGAGCCGTCATGAGTTGCGTCCTCAGCATCGTATCAAGGGCATTGTCGTCCTCGCCTCTTCCGGGAAGGTCCATCGAGACATCGACGGCGATCACGGGCCGGCCGATGCGCCGGGCAAGTTGCACGGGAACCTCGGCGATCACTCCACCATCGACCAGGCGGCATCCGTCAAATTGGACCGGAGGCGCGACGCCCGGAACGGAGGAAGATGCCTTGACGGTCGCTCGCAGCGGGCCGCGGCTGAGCTCAACTTCCTCTCCGGAGTCGAGATCGGTTGCGCTGAAAGACAGGGTGATCGGCAGATCCTCGAGATTGCATTCCGGCAGGAGGAAATCCAGTGCCCGGACGAGCTGGTCGTCATCAATGACGCTCTCCCGGTAAATGGCGAAGGCGACGATGAGTGTGTCCTTGAGCTTTCGCGCTCTCTGTAGCAGGGGATGACGGGAGCCTTCTTCGTCATTCCGCGCCTTGTTCGGGCTTTTGATCTCGGGGATGAGGCCTTCCTGCAAGGCTTCCTCCCATCGCTGCCGAACCGCTGAGGCCGAACCAAGGCTCGCGTACATTGCGGCCACGACCGCACCCATGCTGGTTCCCGCAATTTTTCTGACCGGAAGGCCCCGGCTTTCGATGGATTCCAGGATGCCGATGTGGGCAAATCCCCTGGCGCCTCCACCGCCCAGGGCCAGTGTCGGCGGATGCAGCTGCCAGCTCAGCCGTCTCGCCAGTCCTTTGAGATGAGAGACGCTCACCGCCCGCCTGCTGCCGGTTGAACCGGCAGCTCGTCCATCAGGTCCAGGAGAGCCTCATGAACGCCCTCGGCCACACGTCGACTCTTGTCGGAAATATGGTCGAGGTCTTCTGTGCGGCCGCGAGGATCAACATCTCCGATCCGATCTCCCTTTTTGACCGGGACCCCATCTCGCAGCAGTCCCCGGATGATGCCGGAGATTCGAGCGGTGACCGAGTAGGTGGCATCGATCGGAACACCTCTTCGGAAGTCATCGATACCGAAGACCGAGACGACTGATCCGACTTTCTCGCCGCGCTCGACTTCGTCGCCGATACGCTTTCTCGTGAAGAAAATGCCGTCCCGCGTCGCTTTGAGGGCCCGCTCCCGGGTGTAGCCCATGATTTCAGCCGGAGGCTGGTCTTCCAGGTGTTCTCCAGTATCCTCGAGAACAGCCCCGATCTCAGGTCCCCGTACCGTGTCGACAACGGCGTGGCAGTCTTTGCCCGCCACAAAACCGGCGCCGAGTGCGATGACGATGGGCGCCATGTCTTTTCGCAGCCCCCAGTTCTTTCGGAGCATCGCAGCCTCAATCAAGATATCCGGTCGCCACTCTTCGAGGACGTTTTCCAGCGAGGCTGCCATAATCGCGAGGTCGCCCTCGGACCAGATCGACTCGGCCTGGGCGAGCGTTGAAACTCTTTGGGCTTTGATTCCCTCGACGAGGGCTGTGCCGTCAAGGATTGCCTCCGAGAAACAAACCGAACGACGAACCGCCTTCGGGAATCTCCTCTCAAGAATGAGGATGCGTCGGAAACCGATTTTTCTGAGACGGTGAGCTGTGGCTGAGCCAAGCTCACCGCCACCCCTGATCAGAACTCGGCAGGCTTCAAAATCCATCATCCCTCCCATTCAACGCCGGTATTCTACTCCGGATCCGGGAGGAACTCATGAATCTCGTCGAGGTTTCTGAACTTTTCGCCGCAATCCAGGCCATAGCCGACGACAAAAACGTCCTCGATTTCGGCGCCGAGGAAGGCGATGTCCACCTCGACTTTCCGGCGCGAGGGTTTGGAGAGCAGAGAAACGATCCGGACAGATTTCGGGTGACGGGCGCGGATCATGTTTGCCACGTCCTTCAATGTTGTCCCGGTGTCGACGATGTCTTCGACCAGGAAGACGTGTCGGTCGCGGACATCGGCCGTGATGTCTTTGACCAGACGTACCGTTCCACTTGAATGCGTGCTCGCCCCGTAGGATGAGACCTGAATGAAGTCAACCTCGATACTCGGCTTGAGTTGCCGGACGAGATCGGTGAAGAAAAAGATACAGCCCTTGAGGACGCCGATGAAGACCGCAGGTTCCTCCCCGAGGTCCCGGTTGATTTCCCCGGCGACCCTGCTGACGATCCTCTCAATTTCATCCCGGGTGATGATTGTCTTGCCAAGCATAATTTCCTCCATTGTTCTCAAACCCGACCCGGTGTATCCTATATTGTAATGATGAATGGATCAACGGCACTGCGGAGCGCGACGACCAGGTACACACACCTGTCTGATCGATTCAGGTCTCTCTGGACCTTCTTTCAGTTCCTCGGAGGCGTTTTCAAACATCAGGGTCGGGGTGAAGTTCCACTCCATTACGACTTTCAGGGATTATACAGGCGTATCCAGGCGCTCTTGCCCATGATCGGTGATGGGAGCCTGGTTGGCGAGGATGTCCTCAGGGAGATCGAGAAAATCGAAGGGGAACTTTCCAAGATTCATTCGAATATCAGTCGATTGGAGCGGGAGTTTTCGCCATCTCTTCTCAGAAGATTCTTTGATCACCTGAAGAACCAGGATGAGAAGATCCTTTTTGCCCTGGTAAAGTTCTATCTGTTTGAGCCGGATCCTGGTCGGGATACCTACGACAAACTCGATATTCTGTTGACCCGACTTTCAGAAATTCCTTCTGAATCAGAGGTGTGTCGAGTTCGGGATCTGGAAGAACTTCGAAATAGTTTTGCCCATCTCGCGGATCTTGCCGGCCTCGAGATCATACCCAGTGAAGAGACCAGAACCCTGGTCGCGATCATTGGGGATATGAGGGAGGAGATCCTTCGATTTCAGGAGTTTCGGAAATTGCTCGAATCGCAGATTGTCGATCGTTTCCGTGAACTCAAAGGAAATTTAGGTCGGGAAGGTCTCTTTCCGGATGTTCTGGTTGAGATCGTCAGCACGAATATCGCATTGAAGAATAAGTTCAGAGAGCTGTACAAGCAGGAAGAGGTCCGGATCCTCGAGGATACCAACAGGATCTTCGAGATCGAGCGTTATATCGAGCGAAACCCGGGTCTTGCACACGACGATCTCCGGAGGCAGCTGGAGGTCTTCAAGAATTCGCGCAGGAGATTCGATCAGGGCCGTAAGGATAATAATGTCCGCCGGGAAGATATTCTCGCCCTGAGAACTTCGATGGAGAGGGTGATTCGGGCCTTCGAACCCGGAGGCCGAAGCCTTCAGCCGGAGCCTGACCGGGGCACGGATCCCTTCTTTATGGTTCCTTCAGAGGAAGGCGTTCCTGAGATGGGTCATGGCTCAGCTTCCGAAACCGTGGAGCCTCCCGAACTCGCGGAGAAGGACCAGGGGCCTGAGCAGAGAGATGCCTGGTCTTCCGCAGAGGTGATGCGGGAGAGGGAGACCCCGGTAGAACCCAATGCTGCGTCCGACTTGGCCGATCCTGGAGACGATGAGTTCGATGAGAACAATCATCTTGAGGAAATTACTCTGGACGGTGAGGAAGCGCCGCCGAAACCAAAAAAAATGCCTGGAGCGGAGGTCGAGGAGCTGGGGGAGGCCCTGGATCCGGATTCAGACCGACCAGGGATCCTCGAGATTCTGCCGCAGGACCCATTGCTGACGACAGCTCTCCATAAGATTGTCTTTGCTCTTGAACTCGTGGTGTGGGATTATCCGCCCGAACAGGCAGCCGGAGCGAAAGAACTTCACCATATGCGGCTGGAGCCCTGGGAAGTCGGCGCATATCGGATCCTGATGGAGGGGCGTCTGGAAGTCGGGACCCTTCCGTGGCAGCTCCAGGCCTTCCTTCTGACCTCCGCAGCGCTGCGGGTGAGGATGGAGGAGGAATATGCCGAAATCCTCAGGATTCGCCAGACTCAGAACAGGGATCGTTTGATGGATCTCCTGGATCTCGCCGCCCAGAGTCTCGAGCGTGCCCGGGATGTTGATCGCCGTTTCCGATGGTTCATTGACGACATGCTCTTTCAGGGTGATACGGAGAAACTCGAGCAGATTCACCGCTCACATTTTCGCTTCCTTCATGCCTATTCCGGCCTGTGGCTGGAACACCAGAGTTCGGGAGGCGTCACGCCTCTTTGAGATTCAGATGATTGAGAGTGCTCAGGCCTCTGTTTCCACTGCCCGGACCGGGTTCGCCGCGCCGAGGACCAGAATTCCGTAACCCGGAGCAAGGACCGAAAGCAGGATCCAGAGAAAGGGCCCGATGCCGGGAAGAAGTCGGAGCAGGTTGAAGAGAAGGACCCCG
>JANTFG010000308.1 GCA_024763555.1 Thermoanaerobaculales bacterium | reverse complement strand
TCTTCGGTTCCGATAATTCCTATACTCTGCAGTTCACCGTTGCTGCGGGTCCCCATAAACACGATACCTATTGATGGAGGCAGCATGAATATTCGTAACTTTTTCTCAATTTTCATTCTCGCCGCCTCGATGATTTCGGCGGGCCCGGCATGGGCGACCGTCCGAGTCGTGACGACCCTCCAGGACTATGCCTCCATTACCCGGGAAATCGGGAAAGACAAGGTTGAGGCGGAGGCCATCATCGCGGGCAATGCCGATGCCCATCACATCAAACCCAAACCCTCCTACGCCCTGATGCTCCGTAAGGCCGATCTCTTCGTGTCCACGGGACTGGACCTGGAACTCTGGGCGCCGGTGCTGATCAACAAGGCCGGGAATCGAAATATCGTCGACGGCGCGCCGGGTTATGTGGCAGCGGCTACGGGGATCGATCTTCTCCAGAAGCCGGTCAGCCTCGATCGCTCCGGAGGAGATATCCACATCTACGGCAATCCCCATATCCAGACCTCACCCCTGAATGCGAAAATCATCGCCCGGAACATCACGACCGGGCTGTGCAAGGTTGACTCGGCGAACTGCGAGTTTTACCGGAAGAATCTCCAGGACTTCAACGATCGTATCTCCCGCAGGCTCTACGGATCGAAGCTCGTTGATCTTCTCGGAGCCGAGAGTCTGGATCCCCTGGCCCGAAAGGGCCGGTTGATTCCCTTCCTGAAGGAACACAATCTGATGGATCAGCTGGGTGGCTGGCTGGCCGAGGGCATGAGCTTCAGGGGCCGGAAGATCATCTGTTACCACAAGAACTGGGTCTATTTCACGACCATCTTTGGTCTTCAGGTTGTCGATTATGTGGAGGCCAAACCTGGAATTCCCCCGACCGCACGCCACGTCGCAGATCTCATCGAGAAAATCAAGAACGATCATATCGGGGTGCTGCTTGCGGCCAACTATTTTGAGAAGAAGAAACCTCAGATGATTGCCGACAGGACCGGGATAATCCCGGTGATCGTGGCCACCTCCGTTGAAGGGCAGCCGGGGATCGATAGCTATTTTGATCTGATCGACAGCTGGGTTTCAGGTTTGAAAGATGCTTTCTCAAAAGCAAAGTAGGGCCTGAGCAGGTCGGGAGGATGAGATGATCGAGATGCTTCAATTTATGGCGGCGCCCTTCGTCGCCTGCCTCGTTCTGGTGGGGATTCACGCCTATTTCGGAATCCATGTCATCGAACGGCGGGTCCTCTTTGTCGATCTGGCGGTGGCTCAATTCGCCGCGCTGGGCGCAGTGGTCGGCTTTGCTGCCGGGCATCACCCGGGTGAACTGGGTTCCACGCTGTACAGCATGGCCTTCGCGACCCTGGCTGCGGGTTTGTTCGCGGTCACCAGGATGAAGCATGAAAAGCTGCCCCAGGAGGCAATCATCGGGATCACCTTCGTGGTGGCCTCGGCGGCCGCGATCCTCGTGGCGGACAAGGCGCCCGAAGGCGCGGAGCACATCAAGGAGACCCTGGCCGGCTCCCTGTTGTGGGTGACTTGGCCGACCGTCGTCAAGGATCTCATCATCTATTCTGCAGTAGGTCTTTTTCACTGGTTCTTCCGACATCGTTTTCTGCTGATTACAACCAACCCCGCCGAGGCCTACCGGCGGGGTTGGTGGGTTCGATGGTGGGATTTTCTCTTCTATCTCTCTTTCGGAATCATCATTACCTTTTCGGTTGAGATCGGTGGAATATTGATGGTCTTTTCATATCTGGTGATTCCGGCCTGTATTGCGATACTCCTCGCGGAGAATATGAAAATTCGCCTCCTGCTGGGCTGGCTGATCGGCTGGGTCGGGTCCGCTTTGGGTCTGGTTGTCTCCTATGTCTGGGATTTCCCGACCGGTCCGGCCATCGTTGTCGTTTTGGGTCTGATGCTTGTTCTCGCGTGGTTGCCGGGTTCACTTCGCTCCGGGCTCAATACTCAGTAGCTCCGCCGTCATCCTTCCCGGCCCTGTTCGAGAGAACTCGTCGACAAAATGAGTGATGATTCAGTGTAGAATGAGGCACGGTCGGGCTCAGTGGCGGTCCGAATGAAAAGGGGCATCTCCGGCAGGGCGGCAAGTCGGGGGCTGAACCCGGATGGGGACAACGTGGATATCTTCAAGAAATGTTACGAGTTCGAGGAAGCCCGGGTGATCATGGATCGGGGTGTTTATCCATTTTTCCGGACGATTCGCTCGGGGCAGGACCCGGTCGTTCGGATGAATGGGCACGAGATCATTATGCTGGGATCCAATAATTACCTGGGTCTGACCTCGCATCCCGAAATCAAAGAGGCCGGCGCCGAGGCTTTGAGGCGCTACGGCAGCGGAACGACAGGCTCCCGTTTTCTCAACGGGACTCTGGATATTCATGAAGAACTGGAAGAGAGCCTGGCCCGGATGATGAACCGGGAAGCGGCTTTAACCTTCTCGACAGGTTACCAGGTCAACCTTGGGGTTCTTTCATGCCTCGTGGGACGTCAGGACACCCTGATACTGGACAACCTGGACCATGCCTGCATCATCGACGGCGCCCGCCTGTCCTTCGGAAAGTCGCTGAAGTATCAGCATAACGACATGGAGAGTCTCGAAGAAAGGCTCCGCAGTCTTCCGGAGGATCGTGGAGGGATGATTGTCGTCGATGGCGTTTTTTCGATGGAGGGAGACCTCGCCAGGCTGCCGGACATCGTCGAGCTGAAGAAGCGCTACGGCGTCCGGCTGATGGTCGATGATGCCCATGGCGTCGGTGTCATGGGGGCAAAGGGTCGCGGCACGCCCGAGCATTTCGGCGTTGAAGACGAGGTGGATCTCGTTATGGGCACCTTTTCCAAATCTCTGGCGGCGGTCGGAGGATTCGTGGCGGGTTCCCGGGATATCATCCACTACATCAAGCATAAGGCCCGGAGCCTGATCTTTTCGGCGGCGCCGCCGCCGGCCTCGGTCGGCTCAGTTCTCAAGGCCATTGAAATCATCGAGCGGGAACCGGAGCGGCGCGAAAAACTCTGGGAAAACACCCGCTACATGATGCAGGAATTCGGACGCCTTGGCTTTGATACGGGCGTTGCCGAAACACCGGTGATTCCTCTGCTGGTTGGTGATAACTGGGCGGCCTTCGAGTTTACGAAAAAACTTCAGGAGAAGGGCGTCTTCGTCAATCCCGTGGTGGCGCCGGCAGTCCCCCCCGATCGGGCGATGATCCGGACATCGTTGATGGCGACCCATACCAGGGAACATCTGGATCGAGCCCTGGAGGCCATTGAAGCCGTCGGCCTCGAAATGGGAGTGATCGGAGCCTGATGTGATGGGTAACGCTCTCAGTGTCGCGGTTCGACCTGTCCGGCGGCGCTCGGAGCGCTCGGCTTTCCTCAATCTTCCCTGGAAACTCTATTCGCGGGATCCGCTCTGGGTTCCGCCCCTCAAAGCCTCGATGAGGGCGCTTCTTGATGTCGAGCACCATCCTTTCTACCAGGGGGGTGAGGGAGCAGAGGCCGAGTTTTTCCTTGCCTGGGAGGGGAGAGATCCGATTGGGCGGGTCGCGGCTATCGAGAATCACGCCTTCAATAGTTTCCAGGGAGAAAAGGTCGTTCATTTCGGCTTCTTCGAGTGCGTTGAGCGCCATGATGTGGCGAGAGCACTGATCAGTGCGGTTGAAAGCTGGGCAAAGGCACGGGGAATCAATCGGATTCTGGGCCCTTTCAATCCCTCGACGAATTACGAGTGTGGTCTACTGGTCGATGGCTTTAACAGGCCTCCGGTCATCATGATGACCTACAACCCTGCCTACTATGTTTCGCTTTTTGAGAAGGCGGGTCTGAAGAAAGCCAAAGATCTGCTGGCCTATATCTCGAAGGTTGAGGATCAGAGCCTCTCCCGCCTCGAGCGTTTGGCTGAGCGGACTCGGAAGAGGCATCCCGAGCTTGAGACGCGTGGGGCCGATCTGAGTCATTTCGAGGGTGAGCTGGAGGCATTCAAGGCGATCTACAACCAGGCCTGGGAAAGGAACTGGGGTTTTGTTCCCATGAACGAGGGCGAGATTCAGGCCATGGCCCGGGAATTGAGGCCCTCTCTCGCCCCGGAACTGCTGCGTTTTGCCTTCATTGACGGCGAGCCAGCCGGTTTTATTCTCGCCCTGCCGGACTGGAATCCTGTCCTCAAGGA
This sequence comes from Thermoanaerobaculales bacterium, assembly GCA_024763555.1. Taxonomy (GTDB): domain Bacteria; phylum Acidobacteriota; class Thermoanaerobaculia; order Thermoanaerobaculales; family Sulfomarinibacteraceae; genus JANTFG01. Next base: position 144 of record JANTFG010000308.1, on the reverse strand, counting down.
CCTTGGCGGCGTTCCCTGGCGACATCCGATCAGGACGATCCGGCATCTTCTTCGAACCCGGCCCACGGATCTTGAAGGTCTGCGGCTGATCACGATGGGAGTCCGCGAGGAGTTCCGGATGAGGGGAATCGAGGGCGTGTTGAT
>JANTFG010000307.1 GCA_024763555.1 Thermoanaerobaculales bacterium | reverse complement strand
TTCGGCGAGGCTGAAGTTTTTTTGGAGGCCTTTCCTGAGAGCGAGGGGCACATTGCTCATCTCCTCGAAGCTCCGGGCATCACGCTGGTGGATCCACGCTCCGATCTGCCGGGCCCGGAAGGGTCGGTCGACGAAGGACGCGAGTTCGCGGGAAATCTCCGCGATACTCATCCCGATGAGGTTGAGCCTGCCATCACTCATCCGCGCATTATCGCCGAAATGCCCGTCGGGCGAAAGACCGGGTGAGGCGAGACGTATTTTCGCGGGCCCTAAGTCCGTCCTCTGCCGGAGCCCGAAATCACGCTATCATCGTTCCGATGAAAGATGCCGGGACTGATGCGAGAAAGACTGAGATTGCCGCCGTCGTGATCTCCTATAACTCGGCGGAGGATCTCCCCGGCTGTATCGAGAGCCTCAAAGCCGAAGGAGGAGCGGGGCGGATCCTCGTCATCGACAACGCCTCTTCCGATGATTCGGTTTCCCGCGCCCGGGCTGCCGGGGCCGAGCTCAGGGAAAATCGGGAGAACACCGGTTTCGCCGGGGGCTGTAATGCGGGTTTCGCCGAACTGGCCGACTCCTGCGAATTCCTGGCCTTCCTCAATCCCGATGTCCGGGTTCTTCCGGGCTGCCTTTCGAGCTGTATCCGCTGCTTCCGGGAAGATCCGGAGGCGGGAGGAATCGCGCCTCTGCTGCTTCGTCCGGGAGGAAAGCTGATCGACAGCGCCGGGCAGTGTCTGAAGGCCCGGACGCTGGAGGTGGAAGACCGCGGCTACGGGCAGACCGTAGAGGGCTTTCCGCTTGACGATCGGCCCGTTCTGGCGGCATGCGGGGCACTGGCCGTCTTCAGGGTTGAAGCTCTGCTCGATGCTGTTGAGGAGGCGGGGCCCTGGGCGGAGGCCTTTTTCTGTTTCTGGGAGGATCTGGAACTGGGCTGGAGGCTGAACAACCGTGGCTGGAAGATTCTCTTCAATCCCGAGGCGCGGGCCATCCATCGTCGTGGGGCGGGGGCTGAGGTGGGCCGCGGACCCCTGCGCTGGCGGCGTCCCGCCCATCTCGAAGCCTGCATTCTCTCCAACCGCTGGATGACGCTGATCCGCCATCTCCATTACTGGGATTTTCTCCGGCGAATCCCGGTTCTCCTGATCTGGGACCCGGCGGTGACGGGTGCTGGTATCCTCAGGAGACCATCTCTGCTGCGCCATCTGCTTCGGCGGCTGGCGCTCGTAGCGGGGGAGTGGAGAAAGAGAAAGGGACGCCCTCGACGGAGGCTTGAGGATCTTCCATGCTGATTCGCCTGATACTCGGCTTTCTGCTGGCCTACCTCTTCGCACTGGTGGGGGTGCCGATGGCGCGTCGCGCCGCCCTGGATTTCGGCGTCGTCGACCGGCCGGACGGCCACCTCAAGACCCAGAAGGAGCCGATTCCCTATCTCGGGGGTCTCGCGGTTTTTGTCTCCTTTCTCCTCTCTCTGGGGATGATCTTCGAGCTGGATTCCGAACTCCTGGCCCTGCTGCTGGCCTCAACCATCGTCGCGACCCTCGGACTCATCGATGATTTTGGAGTATTGACGCCCAAGGCGAAGGTCATCGGTCAGCTGGTGGCGGTCTTCGTCCTGATTCGGGCGGGGATCTATTTCCATCTTGTCTTCCTGCCGCTGCCTCTGAGGATGATCCTGACGATATTGTGGCTGGTGGGCCTGTCGAATGCCATCAACCTGATGGACATCATGGACGGGCTGGGAGCGGGCGTCTCGCTGATTGCGGCGGTCTTCCTCCTGGCGGTCGCCTGCCTCAACGAGCGCTGGGTCGTTGCCGCCTTCACCGTCGCCCTGATCGGCGCTCTCCTGGGCTTCCTCCGCTTCAATTTTCCGCCCGCGCGGATCTATCTCGGCGACACGGGTTCCCTTTTCCTGGGCTTCAGCCTGGGTTCTCTTGCGATGGTGATGGACTACACCCGGAATAATCCCCTGGGTTGGGTGGCGCCGCTCTTTTTCCTGGCCCTGCCCCTGGTGGACACGGTGTATGTCAGTATTCTGCGGATGAGAGCCGGGAAGAAGATCTACCACGGCAGTCCGGATCACTTTCCCCTTCGCCTGCGGAAGCGCCTCGGTGGATCGACGACGAAGAGCCTGCTCTGGATCTATGGCGCCGCCCTGCTTTCCGGGAGCGCCGGTATTCTGAGTCTCTACCTGGATGTGCGCCAGACCCTGATTCTGGTCGCTGCGGCCTTAATTGCGGCAACCATCACGCTGATCTGGCTGGCGGCTGTCGACATGGAGACGAAATCATGAAGCCCGTCTGCGTCCTGGGCGCGGGAATGACCGGGCTGGCGGCGGCCCGGGAACTCGAGGCTGCAGGCGCCCCGGTCCGCCTCTTTGAGCGGGAAGATGTTCCGGGCGGCGTTTGCGGGAGCCTCTGCCAGGCGGGTTTTACCTTCGATGCGACCGGACACCTCTTCCATGCCTCCAGGCCGGAAACCGAGGCCTATCTCGAAGACCTGGGTCTCTGGGAAAAGATGGTGCGACACGAACGCCGGGCGGCGGTGTGGATCGACCGGCATCAGACGCCCTATCCCATTCAGATCAACACCTGGGGCCTGGCGCCGGAAACCCGCAGGGATTGCCTGCTGGGCTTCATCCGGGCCTGGGCGGCCGGGGGAGGAGAGCCGGAGAACTTCAGGCAGTGGGTCCTCGATCGATTCGGCGAAGGTCTGGCGAAACACTTCTTCTTTCCCTACAACGAGAAACTCTACCGGATCGGATGTGAGGATCTCTCCCTGGACTGGGTCGGCCGCTACGTGCCCAGACCGGATCTCGAGGAAGTCGTGGACGGGGCCCTGGGCCTGCATCGGGGGGGCGCCGGCTATAACGCGCATTTCCACTATCCCCGCGAGGGCGGGATCCGTCTGCTTCCGGACACCATGGCCTCCCGCTGCAGGAGCCTGGAACTCGGTGCGGAGGTTCGGGCGATTCACCTCGGGCAGAAATGGCTGGAGTTGGGCTCGGGAGAGCGTGTTGAATACTCCGCTCTGATTCTGACGAACGGGTTGCCCTGGATCTGTGATCTGCTGCTCGATGAGCTGCCGAAGGAGATTGCGGCGGCCCGCAAAGCCCTTCGCTGGATTCGGGTGCTGAACGTCGCGCTGGGAGTCGAGGGCGAGGCGCCGACGGATCAGCACTGGCTCTATTTCCCCGATCCTGAGCTGCCCTTTTACCGGGTCGGTTTCCCCTCGAATCACGGCAGACTCGCGCCCGAAGGCTGCCATACAGTTTCCATCGAAGTCTCCATGGATCCCGGTTCAGCCGAGGTCGAGAAGGAAGCGCCTGCTGCGGAGGCTGCGCTTGCGGACATCGGCCTTCTGCAGCCGGGGCGGATCCGAAGCCGGGTCATTCAGGTCATCGACCCGGCTTATGTCGTCTACGATCATTATCGGCGGGAGGCGCTGGAGCTGCTCCTGCCCTGGCTGAGAGAGCACCATCTCCTGCCCAGTGGTCGCTGGGCGGAATGGAAATACTCCGCAATGGAAGATGCGATCGCCGACGGCCGGAAATCGGCCTCAGCCGTGCTCGAGCTGCAGGGAAGCTGATCGTGTCGATCCGGGTTCTGCACCTCATCACGAAACTGGAACTCGGAGGCGCCCAGCGGAATACCCTCTATACCCTCGGGCACCTTGATCGCCGGGATTTCGAGTGCGGTCTTGCCTGGGGCCCCGGAGGAATGCTGGATTCCGAAGCGGAGGAGCTGAAAGATGTCCGGCTCTTTCCACTCCTCGATCTCGATCGTTCCCCTTCCCTCAGTCGGGATCTGCGAAGTCTGGGCAAAATTCGAAGGGTCCTGCGGGAGTTTCGGCCGGAGATCCTTCACACGCACTCCTCCAAGGCTGGTGTTCTCGGTCGAGTGGCGGGTCGGATGGAAAATGTGCCCCTCATCATCCACTCGGTTCACGGCTGGGGTTTCACACCGACCCAGTCCCCGGTCGCGCGGGCTCTCTTTTTTCTCGCCGAGCGCGTCGCCTCCCGCTGGACTTCGCACTGGATCGTCGTCTCCGAGGCCAATCGGCGGGAGGGAGAAATACTCGGGCTTCTCGATCCTCACCGGGTTTCGCTGATCCGCTCCGGAATTTCCCTGGCGCCTTTCATGGAGGAGAGGGACCGCGCGGAGATCCGGCGCGGACTCGACCTTCCTCCCGATGTATTCGTCTGCCTCCAGGTGGGGAATTTCAAGGCTCAGAAGGCGCCTCTGGATTTTGTGAAAATTGCCGACAGGATCTGCCGGGAGGATCCCTCAATCCTCTGTCTCATGGCGGGTGACGGACCGTTGCGCC
>JANTFG010000306.1 GCA_024763555.1 Thermoanaerobaculales bacterium | reverse complement strand
TTTCCGAAAACCATCTCCGCTTGATCGTGAGAGAGTACGTGAGCTATTACAACCACGAGCGCCCGCACTCCAGTCTCGGACCGGGAATCCCGGACCCCGCGGAGGGTCTGCCCGTCGCATTGCAGGAAGATCCTCATCGATTGCCGGAGGATGTGAAGCTCATCAGCACCCCGGTGCTCGGTGGCCTGCATCATAGCTATCGGCTCGAGAAGGTTGCCTGAGCGCAATCCGCGGGAGCGAGAAAAACTGAATGGAATCGAGCGACGCGGGGCGAAGCTGTGTCCTGGTTTCGGGCCTCGGGGCGAAGAGGCTCGGCGAGGCCGGATTTCTTCGGAGGCGAAGTCGATCATTTCGAGGATTCCGGGTTTTCATTTGTCGATTTTGCCCCCCGAAAACCCGCGGATGGAGTTTTTGCGGGGGACACCTGGTTTCGGGCCTCGGGGCGAACAGGCTCGGCGCGACCGAAATTCTTCGGAGACCACGACACCTATTCCCGTTCCTTTCCGGCCCCACTCGTGATTTTCTCCCCCAGATTCGCCCCGGATGGACTTTTTGCGGGGGACAACAGGACAGGACAGCTGTATCTTCAGGATTCGAGTTCGATATCGATGCCCAATTGGCGCGCCTCCCACATGACCTGCGCCAGTATTTTCTTTTTGTCTTCCGCATCGATTGGGCTGCCATCATCCCAATCCTCGATTGTGTTTGTATAAAGGACAAAATCGGGACCCCCATGGCCAGGCAAGAGTGCCTCGCCCTGAGCGGTCACACCCCGCCCCCCCACTGCTATCCACAATGATGACCGAGTTAGCTTCATCCCTCTCCTCATCTTGAAAAGACGACCTTTTCAGCGCCCGTCGCAGGATCGATGGTGGTAATCTTTGTCACGTTCTTATTTTTAATAAGTTCCGGTAATTCAATATTTTCCCACACATTCCCGGGCCTGAGCGATTCCCCAACCACGGCCCTGACCTCACCTGAAGCTCCCGCGGCGTATTGCCGTGACGCCTCTGCCCATGCTTGCAACGAAGCAGGATTCGTCGGATCCCATGCCGGCATTGAAATACCCCGTTCCTCAATCAACTTTTCGAGCGTAACGGCACCCTTGGCTGTCGCCACCTTTCTTGCGACAGCTTCACCTCCGATCCCACGGGTCCTACCTGACCAGAAGAATGCCTTGTTGGTATCTGTAGCCAGAGCTCTTGTCCATTGTCCTGTTGAAACATCTCGAAAACGATTCGCTTTCAGCTCAAATACAATCCTGGGCTTCGGACCGCCCCGAGGTTTGCCAGCCAAGACAACTGAGCCAATCATCAAACCCGCTGTCCATTCTTTTTGGCGCTGACTTCTTAACTCAAATACTTGCGGAAGATAAACGTCATCATTAGGGTTATGGCCGTAAATCACATCTTCCTGAGCATTGAACAGGAGAAGTGCAGTATTCGCATAGTTAGAGGGGTCGGAAACATACGCCCCACCCGCGTAAAGAGCATCCCCAACTTCACCAAATTCCGTTTCCGGCTCCGCAGCCCCCATCCATTCAACCCGCCGTCTCGGCGGACCAATCGTTTCCTGCCTAAGAGGTATTGGTTGTATTTCCTGAGTTCCTGTCGAAACCAAGGTGACACCATTTGACGAAGCCGTCGATTCACCGATAAAAGGGAAAAGAACCTGTGGCTCATTTGGACATGGCGGACTGCCCTCGCCGCACCCGCAAGCACATTGCAACCCCAAAGGATCGGTCCCCACCTGAGGACTCCACCCGACGAACGCATACAAATTCGGGCTATCCACCGCCCCCGAGGGATCTTCCGACAACCAGCTCGCGGTCCTCGGGTCGTACCAGCGGTTCCGGTGGTAGGCGATTCCGGTGAGCGGATCTGTCCACGCCCCCTGGAAGAACAGATCGACGTGAATCTGGGCTAAATCTCGTCGTGCCCTGATGTTAGCTTCCCAGTCGCTCATTGAAGCCCGTACTGCGGTTTTTTGGCCCCATAAGCGCTTGGCCGGAGAGCCGATTTCGCCGGAATCAGCAAAAAGCCGGATGCGGTTTTCGGCGGCGAATGGCCGGCTCCCGGCGCGATCGAGGGAGCTTGAAGCAGCGAAAAGAGAGAGGTCCTCCTCGTCAAAGAGCGCGAAGGTCTTCTCAGACGCCCTCGATGCCGCCTCGGAATGCCTCGAAAGCTCAAGCGGCGCCCGGGTCCGCAGGCTGTCCGCGAAACTCGGAAGCGTGCGCGTCGCCTGGGCCGGAAGAGCGGCGAAGACAAGAAGGCTCAGGAGGGCAACCAGGATGGCCCGATGTCTTCTCATATTCGCTGCCTGCCTTCTGCCTTCATTCATCACTCTCCATAGCCAAACCCCGGGTCAGGAGCCCCTATTCTCGAGAGCCCAGAAAGGCCTGCTCGGCCAGATAGGAGGACCGAACGAAGGGTCCGGAGAGGGGGCGCATTCCCAGCGCCCTGGCCTCATCCGCCAGGGCATCGAACTCTTCGGGCGTCCAATACCGATGCACCTCGACCTGAGCGGGCGTCGGACGGAGGTACTGGCCGATGGTTACGACCTGGCAGCCGGCCGAGGCGAGATCCCGGAGAAGCTCGCAAACCTCCTCGAAGCTCTCCCCGAGGCCGACCATCAATCCGGATTTCCGGAGCATCCCCGGCGCTCGCTCAGCAACCCGACGCAGCACGGCCAGCGCCCAGTCATATCGCCCGGATCGGCGGAACTCCGGATAGAGGCGCCTCACGGTCTCGATATTGTGGTTATAGACCTCCGGAGCGGCATCGATAATGAGATCGACACTGGACATCTCGCCCCTGAAATCCGGGGTCAGCACCTCGATATTCGGCGCCTCCGGCAGATTTCTCAGCGCCTCGATACAGTGCAGAAAGCCCGAGGCGCCGCCGTCCGGCAGATCATCCCGATCAACGGATGTGATCACCACATATTCCAGACCCAGCTCCCGGACCGCCTCCACCAGCTGGGCAGCTTCATCCAAATCAAGGGGGGCCGGCTTCCCGTGGGCAATCGAACAGTAGGAACAGTTCCTCGTACATATTCTGCCGTTGATCAGGAAGGTCGCCGTGTGATGAGAAAAACACTCCGAGCGGTTGGGACAACGCGCCTCCTCGCAGACCGTATGCAGCCCACCCCTCCGCATCGTGCTCTTAATCTCGTGAAGATCACCCAGGCGCAGCTTCCTCTTCCGGATCCAATCCGGGAGGCCCTCTCTACTCTGTCGAGGGCCGAAACTCATGGTTTGACCACCCAGGCATCCGGGAATTTCTTCTTCTGAAGACGGCTCCGCACGCGCTCAGCGGACTCATGGTCCGGAAATGGTCCGACCCTCAACTTGAGTAAGGTCCCACCTCCGGCCACCCGGCTTTCGATGACCCGATGATGGTCGTTGGGAAAGCCGATCTCAACAAGCATTCTCCGAGCCTTCTCGATGGCCTCGATATGACGGGAGGCCAGGACCTGCACCCAGAAAACCGTGGCGGCAGCTTTCTTCGGGCTCTTCGTTGCCCTTGCTTTCGGGGTCGCCGTCGGCCGGGGAGTCGGCGCCCTGGTCGGAGTCTTCGCAGGAACTGTATGAGTCGGAACCGGAGACTCTGAAAGCTTCTGTTTTCCGACGGAACTGCCTCCCGCTCGAGGAACGAGGGTCGGTCTCGGCGGCACAGGCGTTGCCTCCGAGAGCACCACCTTCGGCTCAGTTTCCTCCGGAAGCTCGACGCTCAAAACCCTTGGAGTCGGCGTTGCCTCGACCAGGCCACCCTCCGCCCGGAAGACCGACCATGCCGCCCCATATCCCCCCACAAAGGCCAGAACCATCAGCAGAGCCAGTCCCGCCAGAAGCAGGATCAGCCATTTGAGCGTCAACTCGATCACATAGTAACTCTGAGCCATGAGCCTTCAATTTCCCGAAAATTCCCGCTACGAGAACTTCTTGAAGAGATCGACCGGAACCGGGAACACGACCGTCGAAGAATTCTCAGTGGAAATCTCGGTCAGGGTCTGGAGATAGCGCAACTGGATGGCGATCGAATTCTGGGCCATGATCTCCGAAGCGTCTGCAAGCCGCTGGGATGCCTCGAACTCACCCTCGGCGTGAATGATCTTGGCCCTCTTCTCACGTTCGGCCTCGGCCTGGCGAGCCATGGCGCGCTGCATGTCGGGCGGCAGGTCGACGTGCTTGACCTCGACCATCGAAACCTTGACGCCCCATGGATCCGAATGCTGGTCAATAATCTCCTGGAGGCGAACGTTGAGTTCTTCCCTCTTGGTCAGCAGATCGTCCAGTTCAACCTCACCAAGAACCGAGCGCAGGGTGGTCTG
>JANTFG010000305.1 GCA_024763555.1 Thermoanaerobaculales bacterium | reverse complement strand
TATCAGCCGGGGCGAGCACTTATGAGGCGGAGGACCAGCGTTTGGCTTCGTTGCTGAGGATGAGGCTGTCCAGGACCTTCCTGACAAGGATCTTGTCCTCAGGCTCAAATCGACAGACGGCCTCAAACTGAAGCCTGAGTTCGTCGTCCGGTCCACGCTCACTCTCCTCGAAGATCAACTCGTCCGCACTGACACCCAGCGCGACGGCAAGACGCTTGATGACATCGAGCGTGGGCTGAGATGCGCCGGGATTCTCGGAGCCCCTTAAGACCCGACCGCTTTCAGGCCAGCTTGCGCGGGACCCGGTAGTCCGAAGGCCGGAGAAGCGAATAGAGAACGGGGTTTCCGGAAGGTAGAAGACCTCAGATCAGGGTTTTCAGGGATTCGAGTTTCTCTGAGACTCGATCAGGCAGGAAACACCTCGCTCCCCGGCAGTCTCTTTTGTCCGGCAGGCCGCTGGTCCGGAGCAGGAGCCGCCAACCGGAGCCGTGAGCCGGAACCGATTGCGGAGTCGTGCCTGAGTCCCGAGAGGCGAAGCTGAGCAGGCAGAATTAACACTCGCAGTGGTCGGAACATTCCACGACCACATCGGTTTCTTCCACGATCTCCCTGCTCAGACTCGGGATATCAAGGTTGTGCCCGGCCCACGCATTCCGCTTGAAGACCCACGGTCGCCCCGGCTCCGGCATCGGCTCCGGATGTGCGGCTCCAGGCCCGGTTTCGGCTCTCCGCTCCGGCCACGGATTCGGTTCCTGCTCCCGCTCCGGCATCGGCTCCGGATTGCGGCTCCGGCCACGGATTCGGCTCTCCGCTCCGGCTCCTGCATCGGACTGCTGTTCCCGCTCCGTCCCTGCCTTTGGAGCCCGGTATCAGACTGAGAAAACCTCAACAGCGGCCTTTCTTTCGGTTATAATCCGCTTTCGCTTCGGGTTGAGTGCCTGAAGTGAATAATTACCCATTTTGGAGGAGCCATGCCACAGACTGAGACCTTTGAATTTCAGGCGGAAACGACACGGTTACTCAATCTTGTCATCAACTCGCTTTATACAACCAAGGATATTTTCCTGCGCGAGTTGATTTCGAATGCCTCGGATGCCCTGGACCGGCTGCGTTTCGAGGCCCTGTCCAATCCCGATCTCGTTCCCGAGGATCACCCCTACGAAATCCGGATCGAACCCAATCCGTCCAATCGGACGCTGACGATTCATGATACGGGCATCGGGATGAGTCGGGAGGAGATCATCCGCAACCTGGGCACGATCGCCCAGTCGGGAACCCGGGAGCTGCTCCAGCAGGCGGCCGAAGGGAAAAATCGTGAGCTGTTGTCCTCCCTGATCGGTCAGTTCGGGGTTGGTTTTTATTCGGTATTCATGGTGGCGGACAAGGTCTCCGTGATCTCGAAGCGGGCAGGAGAAGAGAAGGCCACCTTCTGGGAGTCGGTCGGCGAGGGCCGCTTCGATGTTTCGACGGCGAGCCGTGAGAGCTGCGGAACCAGTATTTCGCTGCATCTCAAGGCTGTTGATGAGGATGCAGGAATTCATGACTATACCGAGAGTCGAGTCCTTGAGGGGATTGTCAAGCGATATTCGGATTTCATCACCTTCCCGGTCCTCTGCCCCGTCGAGCGCACCGAGTATGAGAAGGACGAGGACGGCAAGATCAAAGAGGGCGCTGAGCCGAAGAAGGTTGTCGAGATCCAGACGCTCAACGCGATGAAGCCGATCTGGACCCGTTCCGAGAGCGATGTTTCAGACGGGGAATACGCAGAATTCTATCAGCATATTGCTCATGATTGGGCGCCGCCGATGAAGAGAATTGCGGTCAAGGCCGAGGGGCGACTGGAATACCGCGCCCTGCTTTTCATCCCTTCCAGGCCACAGCTGGATTTCGGCATGGGTGAGCCCCACTGGGGTCTGCAGCTCTATGCCAAGTCCGTGATGATCATGGAGGAGTGCCAGGATCTGCTGCCACCGTGGCTGCGTTTTATCCGGGGCGTTGTCGACTCGGTGGATCTTCCCCTCAACGTCTCGCGGGAGATGCTCCAGCAGGATCGTCATATCCTGCAGATCAGACGTTTTCTGACATCCAAAATTGTCCGGACCCTCGATCGAATGAGGAAGGACGAATTCGAGGAATACCTCAAGTTCTGGAAGTCATTCGGGCGAATCCTCAAGGAAGGCGTGGCGACGGATCGCGATGCGGTTGAAGACCTTCGGTCCCTGCTGCTCTTCAAGTCCTCGGCCGACGAGGAGAAACTGGTTTCCCTGGATGAATATGTTGCCCGGATGAAGGTTAAACAGGATGCGATCTATTACCTGACCGGTGAGAGCCGTGCCGTCATCGAGAATTCGCCCCATCTGGAGGCCTTCCGTGAGCGAGGCTATGAGGTGCTCTTCCTGGACGATCCGGTGGACGAGGTGATGGTCCAGGTGCTTCGGGAGCATGAGGGCAAGGCCCTGAAGTCCGTGGCTCGGGGAGACCTCGATTTCGACGCCGGAGAGGACGAGGCCGGAGAGAAGAAAAAAGAGGAGAAGGAGCGGTTCTCGGGGCTCTTTGAAACTTTGCAGAAGGCTCTCGATCAGTGGGTTCGAGAGATCCGAATCTCCGCCCGGCTGAAAGACTCTCCCGCATGTCTCGTGGCGGGCGAATACGACATCTCTCCCCAGCTGGAGAAGATTCTCAGGGCCAACGGCCAGGAGGTTCCAGCCTCCAAGCGGATTCTGGAGGTCAATCCCGAGCACGAGATTCTCGAGAAGATGCTGCGGCGTTTCGAGGAGAACCCCGAGGACGGGAAGATCGCTGAGACCGCTGAGTTGCTCTACGGCTACGCCCTCCTCGCGGAGGGTGGGGAGTTGCCGGACCCTGCGCGCTTCACGCGACTGCTGGCTGAGCGGATGAAAGAGGGGCTCTGATAGAGGACGATCCCGCCCCCCGGTCCTCGGGTTCAAGGTAGGATTGAGTCCGTCGAACAGGTCAGGGGTCTTTGACGGCCTGAGGAGGAGTATCGCTTGAATATCGAACTGGCGATTGTTGCGGCCCTGCTGCTGGCAAGCATCGTAGCGATGGTGGCTCAACGACTGCGATTGCCCTACACCATCTCCCTTGTCATCGTCGGGTTGGGCTTTGCGGTTGTCCGGGACCACTTTTTCCCCGGATTTGATCCCGGCCTCCACCTGACGCCTGAACTCCTCTTCACCGTCCTGCTCCCGGCGCTGATCTACGAGGCTGCTTTTCACCTGGAACTCCGCCATTTCGTTCAGACATGGCGAACCGTCCTGATGCTCGCCGTACCGGGCGTCGTGGCCGGAACCGTCCTGACCTTTGGATTCTCCTACTTTGTTCTCAGGCTCCTGGGCCATGGCGAATACTGGCCGATCCTCGTGGTGGCCTCGACGATTCTGGCGGCGACGGATCCTGTCGGTGTGCTGGCGCTGCTGCGGGAACTGGGCGCCCCGCGGCGCCTCGCGGTGATCATGGAGGGGGAGAGCCTCCTCAATGACGGAATCGCCATCGTGGCTTTCGGTGTCGTCATGGTGGCGATGGGTCTTGATCCGCACCAGTCCAGCCTCAGCCTGCTCTGGGTGGCGAAGTTCCTCAGCTGGGAGGTTCTGGGCGCCGTTCTCATCGGGGGTTCCCTGGGCCTGGGTCTGTCCTGGCTGACCTCGACGATCGACGATCATCTCATCGAGATCACCCTGACGACGATTTCCGCATTCGGATCCTTCCTCATTGCCGACCAGGTCCATGCCTCGGGCATCATCGCCTGTCTGGTGGCCGGCGTTCTCTCCGGGAATGTTGGGGCGACCTACGGGATGTCGGCATCGACCCGCGTGGCGGTGACCTCCTTCTGGGAATATGCGGCCTTTGTCGCCAACTCGATCATTTTTCTCCTGGTGGGTCTGGAAACCTCACCCATCCGTCTCATCAGGGTGGGCGGGATTGTCTTTGTGATCTGGATCGCAATGCTCCTGGCCCGGATTTTCTTTATCGTGGCCTCTCTTCCCGTGATGGAGAGGATGCGTTTCACGAGCCGACGCGGCCTTGTGACCATCCTGAGCTGGGGAGGGCTCCGGGGAGGTGTCGCCATGGTTCTCGCGATGTCGGTCCCCCGCAGCTGGGCCTATCGCCAGAGTGTGATCGATGTCGTCTTTGGAGCGGTTCTCCTGACCATCCTGGTTCAGGCGCCGACGACGCCCCTGGTACTTCGTTTCTTCAATCTGGGTCGCGGGAAGGCCTTTCGGGAGTCCGCAGTGCTGCTGAGAACCCGTCTGAGGGCACTCAATGAGGCGGAACGCTATCTGGAGCGTCAGCAGGAAGCGGGATCGGTTCTCCCCG
>JANTFG010000304.1 GCA_024763555.1 Thermoanaerobaculales bacterium | reverse complement strand
AATGTCGGGGCCGCCATGACGAGGGTCCCGATGATCATCATCCGGTAGACATTCGCCCGCGCCGTCAAACCCGCCACGATGGGGGCCAGGAAAAAGATCAGGATCGGATTGAGGTTTGAGAAGAACTCAAAATACTGACTGACCATTCCACCGCGGAAGGCTCGATCGAGATAATAGGGCAGGGTCAGCCAGTTATGGGCAAAGAGGGTCTGAACCGGAATCAGGATGAAGATGAAAAATGTAAAGCGGCTGTCCCGGAAGGGATGATCCGGTCTCCGGCGCAGAAACTCCCACACGGCAAGAGCCGCAAGAAGGGCAGCCCCGAAGGAAATCAACCACTCGAGCCCGGTCAGTCCGAAATGTTCGGGAGCCTGCGCCGTGGCGATTTTTCCGGAACGCATCAGTCCGACAATGACAACTCCCGCCGCCGCCAACAGACTGTAGAGAACCAGCGGGAAGTTATTGATTTTCCCTTCACCGACAGGCTTTGCCTCATCTTCCTTCTCTTCGGGTTCCTCTTCGCCCTCCACTTTCTCACCCTGAGCCTTGAGTTCCTCGGTTTCACGGGCGACCCGCTCGACGGCAGCGGCGTCGGTCTTCGGCGTCAGGATGACCAGGGTGATGACGAGAGCCACGACAACCAGCAGGGTATACACCCAGAAAACCGCCGTCAGGCCGTTCGGTGGGAAGACCTTCTCAAAATGATGGCGGACCATCGGGGAAATAAATCCGGAGAAAAAGGCGCCGAGATTCATCAGACCATAGATCACCGCATAACCCATGGCCGCGGTCTGCGGATTGGTGTAGCGCTTGACCCCTGCGTAGGCAGCCGGCTGGTAGAGACCATAGGCAATGACCATCAGAAGGAGCCCCAGGAGCAGGATTGCGAACATCGGGGAGGCCTCTCCGTGACCCAGGGGAAAGGTACCCGAAACCGCGATCAGCCCCCGACCCACAAGAAAGAGCAGAAATGCGAGAACCAGGGCTTTTCGAACTCCGATCTTGTCGGACACGCCTCCCAGAAAGAGCATGGCCAGGGTAATCCCGGCAGTCACTCCGGAATAGACCCAACCCGCGTGTAAATCGCTCATCTGGACGTTCTCGGAGCAGTATTTACCGAGAATCGTCAGGATACCGAAGTAGATCAGCCCTTCGAGAACATAGGGAATATTGACTCCCCACAAGGCCTTGGGCGCCTTGACAAAGGCAACGGCCGTCTCGCCAAGTTCGACGAAAGCCTCCCGAACAACCTCACCAAGTCCTTTTTTCTCCTCTGTCTTCTCCGCCATTTTCATGTCCTTCTTTCCAGAAATTTCATCATGAACGAAGCGGCCCGGATTCTATGACAACCCGCGCCTGTTTTCACTTCTTCTTCCGTGGCGCCTTTTTCTTTTTCGGCGCCCTGGGATCTTTCCCCTGGGACTTGAGCTTTTCCTCCCGCCGCTGGATCAGCTCGGAAGCTTCCACAAGGCTCAGCTCCTCCACAGTTTTCGCTTTGGGAACCGAGGCATTGACCTCGCCGTCCGTCACGTAGGGCCCGAATCGGCCATCTTTGATGACGAGATCCTTCCCCGTCCGCGGATCCTCACCGAGTTCACGCAAAGCCGCGCTGCTCCTCCGGCCACGTGTCTTCGGCTGTGCAAAGAGCTTGAGCGCGCCTTCGAGGTTCATCGTCAGCAAGCTGTCGTGGTCGGGCAGGGAGCGGGTTTCCTTTCCCATCTTGAGGTAGGGCCCGAAGCGCCCGTCCTGCGCCGTGATCTTCTCACCCGTCTCCGGGTGTTTCCCGAGCACCCTGGGAAAGGCCAGCAGCATCAGGGCCGTATCGAGACTGAGAGACTCCGGGTCCATGGTCGGCCAGACACTGGCCATCTTTGGCTTTGCGCCGGATCCTCCGTTTTCTCCAAGCTGAACATACCAGCCGAAACGCCCGTTCTTGACGAAAACCATCTTCCCGCTCTCGGGATCCACACCCAGCTGCCGTTCTTCCCGGCCCGCTCCGCTCAGGAGTTCCTTGGCCTTCTCCAGGGTCAGTTCATCCGGCGGCAGATCCTCCGGGATGCCAACACGCCGCCCGGACTCGCCCTCCTGAAGGTAGGGGCCGTAGCGCCCGACCCGGGCCACGATCATCTCTCCCTCTTCGCTCTCTCCGATTTCGATCCGGGAGACCAGCCTTGGATCAATGGTCTCGGCAAACTGCTCGATCATTGCCTTCAGGCCATAAGAAGTCAAACGGGCTGGCCCCTTTTCCTCTTTCCCGCGACCGAAGAAAAAGGCACTCAGCCAGGCCCTTGAGTCGATTTTCCCCTGGGCGATGTGATCGAGTTCGTCTTCCATGCGAGCTGTGAAATCATAATCTACGAGATCCGGGAGGCTCTCCTCCAGCAGTCGAATGACGGCAAATGCCGTCAAACTGGGAACCAGGGCGGATCCCTTGTGCCAGACATAACCCCGATCCTGGATGGTCTGGATGATCGAGGCATAGGTCGAGGGGCGACCAATTCCGCGGGATTCCAGTTCCTTGACCAGACTGGCCTCGGTGAAGCGCTGCGGCGGCTGAGTCGAATGCTCAGTCGGTGTCACCGGAGAGGCCGTCAGGAGTTGTCCGGACTTCAATGCCGGCAGTTCCTTTTCCTGATCCGCCAGCTCCGCCGCAGGATCGTCCGATCCCTCCACATAAGCCCTCAGGAAGCCGGGGAAGTGAATGGTCTTCCCAGAGACCGAAAAAATACAAGAACCTTCCTGCTCATCCTGCATCCTGAGCTTGAGGGTCGTTCGTTCGCCCTTCGCGTCCTTCATCTGGGAGGCCAGGGTTCTCTTCCAGATCAACTCGTAAAGCCGGTACTGGTCGGAATCCAGTTCGGATCGCAGGGAGGCAGGCATCCGGAATGCGCCTCCTGCCGGGCGAATCGCCTCGTGAGCTTCCTGGGCCGACTTCGATTTCGAGCGGTAGAGCCTGGGTTTCTCGGGAAGGTAGGCCTCGCCGTAGAGATCCCGGACCTGCTGACGAGCCGCCGAAACCGCCTCGGAGGACAGGGAGATGGAATCCGTTCTCATATAGGTGATATAACCGTTCTCATACAGAGACTGAGCCACGCGCATCGTTCGACGCGCATTAAACTTCAGTTTGCGCCCCGCCTCCTGCTGGAGGGTTGAGGTCATGAAGGGCGCATAGGGACGATTCGTGAAAGATTTGGACTTCAGCTCATGGACCTGCGCCTCTTTTCCTCCGAGACGCGAGGCCAATTCTCCCGCACGGGATCCGTCCAGGACGCGGACCTTGGCCTTGGCCTTTCCAGTCCCCGGATCGAAATCCTTTCCCGTCGCGACTTTCCTGCCCTCAATTTCCGTCAGCTTTGCGCTGAAGGCACGTGCGCCTTCGGCCTTGAAGAGACCTTCGACTCCCCAGAAATCAGCCCCGACAAAGGAGATCCTCTCCCGCTCCCGCTCCACGATGAGCCGGGTCGCGACGGACTGGACTCGTCCAGCTGAGAGCCTGGGTTTGATCTTCTTCCACAACAGCGGCGAGACTTCGTATCCCACGAGGCGGTCCAGAATTCTGCGTGCCTCCTGAGCCTCGACGAGATCCGAGTCGATGTCCCGCGTCGCCTCGAGAGCCCTGTTGATCGCCTGCCTGGTGATCTCGTGAAAGACCATTCTCCGGACCGGCACCCTGGGCTTGAGCACCTCAACGAGATGCCACGCAATGGCCTCTCCCTCCCGGTCTTCATCGGTTGCCAGATAGAGCGCTTCTGCGGAGGTCAGCCGGCTCCTGAGCTTTTTTACCTGTGCCTTCTTCGAGGCAGGCACGATATATAGAGGCACAAAACCCTTGTCGACATCAACGCCGACCCTCGCCCATGGGGCGCCCTTGTAGCGGGATGGGATCTCAGCAGCGCTGGACGGCAAATCCCTGATATGGCCGATCGAGGACTCGACTGTGAAGCCCGGACCAAGAAATTTGGAGATCGTTCGCGCTTTTGCGGGGGACTCGACAATAATAAGTGTATCCGTCATCAGGCGACGATAAGAACCGCCTCGGGGCCGACTTGTCAAGCTCAAGATGAAAAAAACCTCCTGAAATCGATCCGAAAACCCCTCTGGAAACAGCCGAAGCTCCCAGAGATTCAGCAATTTATACTTTTCCAACTATTTTTTCCTGACGATGGTATGATCTTGAGCCGGAGGTAAGGATGGGTCCCTGGCTGATCGAGATTACGCGTCGTGATGATCTTCTCAAATGGCTGGCTTCGGAGTCCCCGAATCCCTCAAAGAGGATTCGAATGATTCTCAGAGGTGATTCTCCCGGGTTGCGAATCCTGATTCCCAATGCGATGGACGCAGCCAAGAAGTCGCCC
>JANTFG010000303.1 GCA_024763555.1 Thermoanaerobaculales bacterium | reverse complement strand
TGATATATGCGTCAATGAGAGACGCGATAACCGCTTGATCCTCGGCTGCCATTGCCTCGATCGCTTCGAATTTGAGCTTGAGTTCGCTGTGCGGACCTCGTTCATCGGGACCAAAGACAAGCGTATCTGAGTCTACTCCCTGAGCGATTGCTGGTTTTCTCAGTACATCGAGCGTGGGCTGGGAGTTTCCCCATTCGTAGCGCTGAATCTGGGTTACGTAAATCAGGGAAGTAACACTCTTCCTTTTTATCCTTGCAAATCATGGAGCCTGGGTCCGTAATTACAAGGATGATGGAACGCCGTTTAACTGCATTGGTGCATCAGCGCCTCGATGAGGTTCCAGCGGTCGTACTTCTCGGGCCACGGCAGGTGGGCAAGACAACCCTGGCGCTCGAGATTGCACCTTCACGCTCTGCTTTCCATCGAGGATGAGGATACCCTTCTCGCTCACCCCGTCGTGGGTGCGAGTTGGGAGGGCTTTGTTATCGAGAACCTGCTCGCCGTTGCGCCGGAAGGGGTAGGTGGTTTCTTTTACCGGAGTGCCGGGGGCGCTGAGATCGATTTGCTGTTGCAATTTCCCGACGGAAAGCTGTGGGCGGTGGAGATCAAACGGAGCTTGACGCCCCGTCCGAGACGAGGTTTCCATTCGGCCTGCGCCGACCTCGAACCCGAAGGTCGTTTCGTTGTCTACCCCGGCGCCGAGGCCTTTCCCCTGACGCCGGAGATTGAAGCGATCCCTCTACGGCATCTCGCCCTCCGACTGGCGCAATCGTAGCGCTGATACCCATCGCAGGTGGACACGATTCGGGGGATTGCGAGCAGAGTCCGGAAAGTCGCCAAGCGGTCTCTGATCACCGACGCCGTCCGTCACCCAACCTGCTCAAGTTCGGCGAATGTCTTCTGAGATCGATCAGCCAATGGATGCCCGGGTTTTCATCTGTCTTCTTTGCCTTGACTGAAAGCACCCTCCACCCTGTCCCCCGCAAGAACTCCATCCGCGAGTTTTCGGGGGACGAAACCAGGGAATGAAGCCCCGGGATCCTCGAAATGATCGACTCCGCCTCCGAAGATATCCGGCTTCACCGGGCCTTTCGGCCCCGAGGCACGGCATACAGTACCTTCCTGAGTTCTTTGCCTCTACTCGCCAGGGACCCGGTCATCCGAAGGCCGGAGAAGCGAATAGAGAACAGGGTTTTCGGGAGGGAAGGGACCCCAGGTCTTTGTTTTCAGGGATTCGAGTTCTTCTGAGACCCGATCAAGCAGGGCATGCCTCGGTCCTCGACGTGCTACGTTGCCCTGTGGGCCACGGGTCCGGAGCAGGAGCCGCCAACCGGAACCGATTCCGGAGCCGGGTCTGAAGCCCGAAACGCGAAGCTGAGAGGCGGAGTCACACTCGAAGAACTCGGAACATCCCACGATCGCATCGGTTTCGGCCACGGCCTCCCAGCTCCGGCTCGGGTTACCAAGGTTGTGCTCGGCCCAGGTATTCCGCTCAAAGAACCACGTCCCCACCGGCTCCGGATATGGCTCCGGATATGTGGCTCCGGCCCCGGTCTCGGACCTCCGCTCCGGCCACGGATTCGCTTCCTGCTTCCGCTCCTGCTCCGGTCCAGCCTTTGGATGCCGGAATGGGACTGAGCAAGCCTCAAAGCGAGAGGGCCTATGCCGGGTCCGCGCCCTGTTACGGCAATCGAAGCGGTGACTCAGGATCTTCGCGTATCTCATCAGTCAGAATCGATCAGTCGAGGCTGAATTGCGTTAGACTGTGCGGGCAGATGATTCGATTACGTTCGCTCCTCAAGCTTTATGACGGCAGACCCATTCTGCGGGGACTGGATCTCCAGGTCGATGCCGGAGAGTTTGTTTTTCTCACCGGGCCTTCCGGCGCAGGGAAGACCACGCTTCTGAAGATGCTCTATGGCGCCGAGCGCCCGACGGAAGGGGAGGTCTGGGTTGCGCATCGGCGGGTCGATGCCCTGAAACACCGGGAACTCCCGATGCTGCGCCGGAAGATCGGAGTCATCTTTCAGGATTTCAAGCTCCTCAGTCATAGGACGGTGCTTGAAAACATTACCTTCGTCCTGCGTTTTCATGGATTGAGTTCGCGGGAGGCGCATAAGCGGGCCTACCAGGTCCTCCGGCGTCTCGGTCTGCACCATCGCCAATCGGCCCTCCCCGAGGTTTTATCCGGCGGGGAGCAGCAGCGGGTGGCCATTGCCCGGGCGCTGGCCTATCAGCCCAGGCTGATCCTGGCCGATGAACCGACGGGAAATCTCGACGCGGATCTTGCGGCTGAGTTGCTCAGTCTGCTCTGTGATATCAACTACCAGGGTGCGACGGTGATTGTCGCCACCCATGATCACAGCCTCCTGGAGGCTCTTCCGGCGCGAACGCTGGTCCTCGGACACGGGAGAATCGAATATGACGGGAGCTGGCCGCCATGATGGGGCACGCCTTTGCCGAGGGGTGGGCTCTCCTGCGCCGTCGATGGCTGACGAGCTTCAGCCTGGCTCTGGGGCTGGCCGTACCCCTTGCACTGGCTGCGCTGACCGCCGCCGTGGCCCAGTGGTCCCGGCCCCTCGTTCACCAGAATGAGGAGAGGCTGACCGTTCCCGTCCTGCTGCATCCCCGGATGGATGAACGCCAGAGAAAAGAATGGATCATGACGCAGAAGAAGGAACATCCGGACTGGGAGATCCGGGAGGTTCCGCCTGAGACTCTTTCCAAACGCCTGGTCCTGTGGTTTCCCTACCTTCAGGATTTCTTTGAGGGAGAAGAGGGCGCCGAACTGGCCCCACTGGTAGAAATCAGGGCGCCGGATCCGGAGGAACTCAAGGTGCTCGACAGCAGCCCGGCCGTCATCGCGACGGGGCCGACGAGTTCGGTCCATCGGATCCTGGGCCGGATGGCCGGTGAAACGGCCTTTTTGATGGCCCTGATCTGCGGGATTCAGCTTTTCGTCGCCATCCTGATGGCCGGTGTCTGGACCCATCTCGAAATCTACAGACACGCGGATGAGATCAGTATCATGCGTCTCGTTGGTGCGACGGAGATGGCGATTCGGAGTCCCCTCGTGATTGCCGCCGTGATCCCCGGGTTTATGGCGGGAATCATGGGCGCCGTCGGAGCGAATTTTCTCGTGCTCCAGGTGGGGAGAGTTGTGGGGAATCTCGGTCTGGGGGTGCCTCAGTTTTCCCCCCTCATGATGCTTGTGCTGGTCCTTGTGGGTCCGGTCCTGCCGGGGATTGCCGCGATCTTCACCCTTGCCCGCCATGCCAGGCATGAGAATTCGAGCTGAGACAGAAACACCTCTGCGCCAGGCCGGGTTGTGCATGTCAGGCGGCAGGTGAAGAGTTGGTTTTCCCGATCAAATGGAAGGAGAAGCTGAAAGGGCCAAGCTCCAGCCACCGGGAGGGGCGCCTGTCGGACTACAGCTTTTTTCTCTGATGCCGTCCCTTGAGTTGTCCGCAGGCGGCGGCGACCTCGCGTCCCCGGGACCAGCGGATGGTGACGACGAGGCCGGGATGGCGGACACGCTCGGCAAATTCCTCAATCGCAGCATCTGAAGGCCGGGAGAGGCCGGGGAGATGCATGGGATCCTCGTTGAGCGGAATGACATTGAGCTTCGCCGGGATTCCATGCAGGATCCGTCGCAGCTCCCGCGCGTGTCCGGGCCCGTCGTTGACTCCGCGAATCATGACGTATTCGAAGGTGATCCTTCGGCCTCCCTCCAGCGGGAAGTTGTGAAGTGCCTCCATCAATTCCGCCAGGGGATATTTTCGACTGATCGGCATCAGCTCTTCTCGAAGTTCCTGGTTCGGAGCGTTGAGCGAAATGGCGAGCTTCGGTCGTTTCGTGAGTTCGGCGAGCCAGAGGATGCCGGGAATGACCCCGGCCGTCGAAACGGTGATTCTCTTCGGACTGACATTTTCATACATTGCCTCGAGGGCCATCCCGAGCTGATCCCGGTTCAGCAGGGGCTCACCCATGCCCATGAAGACGATATTGACGCGCTCGGTCTCGGGCGGCAGCTCCCGGCGCATGATGCGATATTGGGCGACAATCTCGGCTGCCCTGAGATTCCTGCCGGCGCCGAGGGCGCCGGTGACGCAGAAACGGCAGCCGACGGCGCAGCCGGTCTGGGAAGATAGACAGAAGGTCGCCTTCGGTCCTGAAGGCATGGAAACTCCTTCAATCGTTGCGCCGTCTGAAAGCCGGAAGAGGAACTTTGTTGAGCCGTCTGGGCTTCCGGCACGCTCGATCAGCTCAGCTTCGGCGAGGCTGAAGTTTTTTTGGAGGCCTTTCCTGAGAGCGAGGGGCACATTGCTCATCTCCTCGAAGCTCCGGGCATCACGCTGGTGGATCCAC
>JANTFG010000302.1 GCA_024763555.1 Thermoanaerobaculales bacterium | reverse complement strand
GGCGCGATCAAGGTGGCCAATCGAATTCCTCCTCGACTCCTGTGGACAAGCCTCGACGCCTTCGGTTTCGGACACGCGCCCGGCCTGCAGCTCGGCGCCGAAAACCCGGGGAAGCTCTGGTCTCTCGATCACTGGTCGGAAATGAGCCCGGCCGGACTCGCGCTCGGACAGGAAATGACGGCCTCGCCGCTCCAGCTGGCCACGGCCTTCGCGGTCTTCGCAAATGGAGGCTGGCTGCTTCAGCCCCGATTGGTCCGGCAGCCCCATCACCCGGAAAACGCAAGCTCTCCGAAGATTCGACGCCATGTCATGAACGAGGCCCTCGCCCTGAGAATGCAGGATCTCCTTGAAGACGTCGTCCTCGAAGGAACCGGCGTCGAGGCCGCCATTCCCGGAGTTCGAAGTGCCGGCAAGACGGGCACCGCTCAAAACGCCTTCGACGGCAGCTTCGACGAGGTCCACCACACCGCCTGGTTCGCCGGCTTTCTTCCCCTTCCGAATCCCCGCTGGGTGATCGTTGTGTCCGTCGAAAATCCGCGGGAGGATTACTGGGCTTCAACAGTCGCCGCGCCGCTTTTTGCACGGATCGGCGAAGCCGCATGCCGTCTTGGAAAACTCGCCCCCCGCCTTCCGGAGGGCTCCGTATGAAGATGCGTGTTGAAGAGGCCGCCGCCCTGATCGGAGCGGGAATTCAGGGCGCAGCGGGCGCCGCTCTGCTCGGGGCAGAGGTCGATTCCCGTCGCGTCGCTCCGGGAGATCTCTTCATCGCCCTTCCCGGTGAACGGGTCGACGGCCACGACTTTGTCGTCGATGCCCTGAAACGCTGCACCGCCGCCCTCGTCCGGAGAGATTTCACCCTGACGCAGGTGCCCACGGGCAAAGCTCTCCTGCGGGTCGAGGATCCCGAACAGGCCTACCAGGCCCTTGCTGCCGCCGAGCGGGCCCGCCGAGACTGGCGGGTCCTGACACTGACGGGCTCGGTCGGCAAGACGACGACCAAGGACATGCTCCTCGGTATCCTGAAGCGAGCCTTCCGGGTCGGAGCAAACCGTGGAAACCGGAATTCCACTCTGGGCCTGCCGGCGGAGATCCTCTCTGAGAAAGAACACACCGAGATCTTCATCGCCGAAGCCGGCATGAATCACGCGGGCGAACTCAGCATCCTCGGGGAGATTACGCGCCCGGACATCCTCCTGTATACCCGCATCGCAGCGGTGCACACGGCCTTTTTCCCGACAATGGATAATCTCGTCCGAGCCAAGATGGAACTGCTGCCCTACCTCGACCCCGAGGGTCTCCTGATCCTCAATGCTGATGATCCCCTCCAGCGGCATTTCGCGAAATCCCTTTCCGCCCGGGTCCTCAGCTACGGGCTGCAACAGGGCGATGTCCATGTCGAATCTCTCGAGGATCTCGGCCTTGAGGGAACGCGAGGGCGTCTCCACATCCGGCACGAAAGCACCGCCTTCGAGCTTCCCGCGCCCGGCCGCCATCAGCTGATGAATTTCCTCGCGGCCGCCGCGGCCGCCTCCGCCTTCGAAATGGACATCCGGGATATCGCAGAGGCCGCCTCTGAGATCCGCCCCTCTCCACACCGGGGAGAACTCCGACGCCCTGCCGAGGGAATCCTGCTCGTCGACGATTCATACAATGCCTCGCCCCTTGCCATGGAGGAGAATCTCCAACTCCTGGCCTCCGCTCCGGGACGGCGGGTAGCCGTCCTCGGTGAGATGTTCGAACTGGGAGAGGAGAGCCTCGAGGCCCACGGCCGAATCGGCCGAATCGCGGCCGCCTCCGCGGATTTCCTCATCTGCGTCGGCGACGAGGCGGCTGAGGAGATCTGCTCCGGCGCCGCCGCTGCCGGCATGCCGACCAACAAGCATATTCATACCGGAACCGCCGAGTCCGCCGCCGAAATCCTCCGGGATCTGATGCGCTCCGGCGACACCGTCCTGGTGAAGGCCTCCCGGGGGATCGGCCTCGACCGGCTGGTCGCCCTCATCTGCGGGGAGGTGGAGTAATGCTGTACCACCTGCTCTACTCTCTGCACCATGTCAATAGCGTCTTCAACGTCTTCCGATACATCACCTTCCGTACCGGCCTGGCGCTGAGCACCTCTTTCATCCTCTGCCTCTTTTTTGGACCCGCTGTTCTCAGATTTCTGCGCTCGATGCAGATCCGCCAGTCCATCCGTGAAGAAGGTCCAAAGCACCATCAGGTCAAGGCGGGAACTCCAACCATGGGCGGCCTCCTGATCATGGGCAGCTGCCTCGGCTCAACACTGATGTGGGCCGATCTGTCCAACCTCTACATCTGGACTGTTCTCGGCGTCACCCTCGGCTTTTCCGCCATCGGTTTTGCGGACGACTTCATCAAGGTCCGTTTCCGAAGGAACCTCGGTCTGACCACACGGCAGAAGCTGGCTCTTCAGGTCATCGTCGGCCTAGCCGGCGGCTGGCTGACCCGATGGATCGCCCAGCCCGCCCCCCACGCCGGCGCCCTGGCCCTGCCCTTCTTCAAAGACCTCCTCATTCCCCTGGGCATCTTCTACCTCCCCTTTGTTCTTATCGTACTCATCGGGAGTTCCAACGCCGTCAATCTCACCGACGGCCTCGACGGTCTGGCCATCGGCACCACTGCCGTCGCAGCCGCCACCTACACTCTCTTCGTCTATGTCGCCGGTCATGTGAAGATCGCGGACTATCTCCACATCGTTTCGGTCTCGGGCGCCGGCGAGGTCACGATCTTTACCGGCGCCCTGGTCGGCGCCGCCATGGGTTTCCTCTGGTTCAACTGTCATCCCGCCCAGGTCTTCATGGGTGACGTGGGTTCTCTCGGCCTCGGCGGCGCCCTGGGTATTGTTGCCGTCGTCGCCAAACAGGAAATTCTCCTGACCCTGGTCGGCGGTGTCTTTGTCATGGAAGCCCTCTCGGTCATGATTCAGGTCGGCTCCTACAAACTCCGCGGAAAACGGGTCTTCAGAATGGCCCCGATCCACCACCATTTTGAATTTCTCGGCTGGAGCGAAACCCAGGTCGTCGTTCGATTCTGGATTCTCGCCCTGGTCTTCGCCATGGCCGGCCTGGCCACGCTGAAGCTGAGGTGATGATGACAGCG
Source organism: Thermoanaerobaculales bacterium (assembly GCA_024763555.1). Classification (GTDB taxonomy): domain Bacteria; phylum Acidobacteriota; class Thermoanaerobaculia; order Thermoanaerobaculales; family Sulfomarinibacteraceae; genus JANTFG01. Next base: position 1,291 of record JANTFG010000302.1, on the reverse strand, counting down.
ACGAAGAACTCCTCCGCGTTGATCCTCGGCCTGGGCGACTCCGGGCTGGCGGCCGCGCGCCTGGCCCGCACCGACGGACTCCTGCTGAAAATCTGCGACCGGCGGAGGGCCGGCGATCTCCAGGAAAAGATCGCTCAACTCCCTCAGGGGACAGACTGCCATTTTGGATCCGAGGAGAATTCCCTCCTCGATGGCGTTGATCTCCTCATCCTCTCGCCCGGCGTCCCCTCCGACCATCCCCTGGTGCAGGAAGCCCGACGACGCGGGCTCGACATTCTGGGTGAGCTTGAGTTCGCCTGGAAGCACCGCATGGATTCGCCCCTTGCGGCCGTCACCGGTTCCAATGGGAAGAGTACCGTCACGACGCTCATCGCGAAGATGCTGGAAGAGAGCGGGATTCCGACGGCGGCCGGAGGAAACCTCGGCCCTCCCGCATCGGAGCTTGTCCTCCGGGAGAACTGGACGAGCTGGGTGCTCGAGGTCTCCAGCTTCCAGGCCGAAACCTTCGTCGGCTTCCGGCCTCAGGTCGGTGTCCTGCTCAATCTCAGCCAGGATCATCTCGAGCGACATCCCGGTTTCGAAGCCTACCTCGAGGCCAAAGCCCGGCTTTTCGCCCACCAGCACCCGGAAGACCTGGCCGTACTCAACGCCGACGACCCCCGCGTCGCTCAGCTGCCCACCCCCGGCCGAAGCGCCTTCTTCTCCCTTAAAAAAGACGCCGAAGCCTGCCTCGAAGGGGAATCTCTCCTGCTCGAGGGGAAAGAACTGATCTCCAGCGGCGAACTCAGGATTCGTGGCCGCCACAATATCGCCAACGCCCTCGCCGCGGCCCTCGCCGCCCGGGAACTCGGAGCGAGTTTCGAAGGGATCGCCGCCGCACTGCGTAGTTTTGAGGGACTGCCGCATCGACACCAGCCCGTTTGGGAATCCGGCGGAATCACCTGGATCAACGACTCCAAGGCGACCAATGTCGGCTCAACCCTCTCCGCGATCCAGGCCTATCCTGAGAATTCCGTTCACCTCATCCTGGGCGGCCTGGACAAGAACCAGGATTTCTCCATTCTTCGAGAAGCCGTCAGCAGCCGCGTGTGCCGCCTCTATCTGATCGGTCGCGATGCGGCCCGAATCGCCGATGCCCTCAAGGGCTGCGCACCCCTGGAGGATTGCGGAGATCTCGGGGAAGCCGTGCGCCGGGCCCGGGAAGCGGCCCGCCCGGGAGAATGGGTCATTCTCGCACCGGGATGTGCCTCCTATGACCAGTTCTCCGGCTATCCCGAGCGAGGGGATGTCT
>JANTFG010000301.1 GCA_024763555.1 Thermoanaerobaculales bacterium | reverse complement strand
TCGCCTTCGCGGCCCTCTCCCCTTCGGATTCGTGAGACGATGTCCAGGGCCCAGTCCGAGCCCTCGCGGCAGGGCGTGCACTGGCCACAGCTCTCGTGAGCGTAGAATTTGAGGAGATTTTCAAGCGCCCAGACCATGTCGACGCTCTCGTCCATGACGATGAGGCCGCCGGAGCCGAACATCGACCCCGCCTTGGCGACCGCATCGAAGCACGAGGGGGTATCGACCAGCTCCGCCGGAAGAACGGGGGCCGAGGAACCACCGGGGATGAAGGCTTTCAGTTTCTTCCCGCCCCGAACTCCACCGCAGACATTTTCAATAATCTCGCGGTAGGTCGTTCCCATTTCCACTTCATAGACGCCGGGCTTCTCGACGTGGCCGGAAACGGAGAAAAGCTTGAAACCCGTGCTCTTCTCGGTTCCCATCCCGGCGAACCACTCGGCGCCCCTCTCGATAATGTGCGGTACGCAGGCCAGGGTTTCGACGTTGTTGACGATGGTCGGGCAGCCGAAGAGGCCTTCGACCGCCGGGAAGGGGGGCTTGAGGCGCGGCTGGCCGCGTTTGCCCTCGATACTCTCGATCTGTGCCGTCTCTTCACCGCAGATATAGGCGCCTGCGCCCCGGTGGACGGTCACTTCGAGGTCAAAGCCGGTTTTCAAAATATTCTTCCCGAGGTAGTGTTTTCTCTTTGCCTCGGCGATGGCATCCTCGAGCATCTGCGCCTCGTGAACGAATTCTCCACGGATATAGATGTAGGCGTGATGGGCGCCGATGGCGAAAGAGGCGATCGCAATGCCTTCCAGCAGCATGTGAGGATCGACATGGATGATCTCCCGGTCCTTAAAGGTCCCGGGTTCCGATTCATCGGCGTTGCAGACCAGGTAGCGGGGCTTCGGAGAGTCCTTGGGGACGAAGCCCCACTTGACGCCTGTCGGGAAGCCCGCGCCTCCGCGCCCGCGAAGGCCCGAATTCTTGACCTCCTCACGGATCGCCGATGGCTCCATCAGCAGCGCCTTGGTCAAGGCTCCGTAGCCGCCCATCTTGAGGTAGCTTGTAATCGAACGGGAGTTTTTCTGTTCCCGTGCTCTGAGAAGAATGGCCTTCATGCTTTCGCCTCCTTCTCCAGCCCGTCGAGAATCTCGTCGAGGCTCTCAGGCGTCAGGTGGCCGTAATAGTCGTCGTTGATCTGAATGACCGGTCCTTCGCCGCAGGCGCCGAGGCACTGAACGTCGACCAGAGTGAAGAGCCCGTCAGATGTCGTCTGACCAAAATCGATCCCGAGCCGCTTCTTGAGGTGTTCGACCAGCGTTCCGGCTCCGCAGAGCTGGCAGGATAAGGTGGTGCAGACCTGAAACAGGTATTTTCCCGGAGGCTTGATCTGGTACATCGTGTAAAAGGTCACGACTCCCTCAACGAAAGCCGGAGAGAGTTCGAGACGCTCGGCGACGGCCCGCATGATTCCCGGCGACAACCAGCTCCACTCTTTCTGGCACTCCCAGAGCGTCGGCAGGAGTGCAGCCTGCGAGTTGGGGTAGTTCTTGAGGATCTTCGAGATTCGCTCTTCCATCGCTTCATCGAAACGGATGTCGGTGACGCTATCGATCGGCGCGACCTTCAGCGGCGGCGTCTGGGGCCTACTCATGAGCGTGCTCCTTGATCGGTCCGGCGTCGACCCCAGTCGAAGATTCCCTCTTTCCAGAGCCAGCCGTAGATCATGCCCAGCAGCAGGATGAAGAACACCATGTCGGCCAGGGCGATCCAGGGCGCGGTTGCCGTCATTTGACGGAAGCTCAAAGCCCATGGATAGAGGAAGGCGACCTCGACGTCGAGAACGACAAAGACCAGCGCCACCAGGTAGAACTTGACCGAGATCCTTTTATGAGACCGGTCGAGTTCGGGCACGCCGGACTCGTAGATCTGCCGCTTCATGGCAGAACCGCTTCGTGATCGCTGCCCCACAAGGGCGGCGAACGCGATCATCCCGACGCCCGTGACGAGCGCCACACCGAGGGTTATCAGAACTGGTAAAAACTGAGAGGCCATGTGGAAACTCCTATGTGGCCAATTTCACAAGGGGCATCCTAACGCCCCCCGTCCGGCCCGTCAACTCCGGAAATAATAAGCCCGACGAGATTGAGAAAAACTCTCAGAACAAAAGAATTGTCCGGATTCCTCCGGCCTGTGGCACGGTTCGAAAACCGCCCCGGGGAACCATAGCAAAGTTCGTGAATAAAAGCACATCCATTTTTGGATTTCAGCCTCCGGACGAGGGTGGCGGATTGAAGGTAAATCCCGGGAAGAATGTGTCGGACTCAAGGAAACCCCGCCTGGGGGCCGCCCGCCCTCCCCACGTCTCTTCTCTGTCGTGCGTTCCCCAGGGACTTCCACTGAAAGCCACCTTCCGGAGGCGCGAGCATGGACAGGAGCAGAAGCCAGAACCGACTCCAAAGCCGGGTCTGCCGCCCGAGAGGCAGGCTGAGCCGGGAGAGGCGCACTCGAAGTGGTCGGGAGATTCCACGATCGCTCCGGTCCGGCGGGATCGCCGGATTGTTTCCCTTGGACGGCCTGTGCTACCGTGGACAAAGCTCCCGTGACCCGAAAGGGTTTGAGCGAAAGAAAGGAAGAGAATTATGGCAAACCCGGTCGCGAAATTTGAGACAAGCCTCGGCAATTTTTCGGCGGAGATCTTTCTGGAGGAGATGCCGATTACTGGGAAAAACTTCATCGACCTCGTCGAAGAGGGCTTTTATGACGGCCTGCACTTCCATCGTGTGATCAAAAACTTCATGGTCCAATTCGGTTGTCCCTACTCGGTGGATCCGGCGGACCCGCGCTGCGGAACCGGTGGGTCTCCTCACGGCAATATTCAGGACGAACATCTCGAGAGCGCGAAATTCTCCAACGAGCCGGGGACCCTCTCGATGGCGAATACGGGCCGGCCGAATAGCGGAGGCTGCCAGTTTTTTATCAACACCGTTCACAACCACTACCTCGACTGGTTCACTCCGGGCCAGTCCAAACACCCGGTCTTCGGGCGTGTGGTCGAGGGAATGGATGTCGTCAATAAGATCGGAACTGTCGCCACGGATCGCGGTGATCGCCCTCAGACTCCGGTCAAGGTCGAGAAAATTACGATCTCCCGTGATTAGGTCCGGCCTGATCCGGCGGCTTTTGTCGTATCAATGTATGGAGGTTTGAAATGACCAAGAACGTGATCCCGGTATTGTGCCTGGCTGGACTGATTTTTGCCGCCCCGGTTGAGGCGGCCCGGCCCCATCTCCCTCCCTCAGTAACCAATCCCCAGTTGGCCGCTGAGAGAGTGCCCATTTTCCGGACCGCACGTGTGGACCATGAGGCACTTCGCCGTGAAGATGAGCAGAGCTCCGCTGATCGCAGGCATCCGGGACCGGTGCGCTTTGCCACGGGTCTTCCGGCGGGTCTCTCCGCATCAAAAGACGGACTCTGGGAAGAGCTTGGCGATCAGTACCTGTGGCGCCTTGAGATTTTCTCTGAAGGAGCATTGAGCCTCAATCTCCGCTTTTCACATTTCAAACTTCCGCCGTCCGCGCTTCTCTGGCTCCATGACACCGATGGCGCTTCCCTGCAGGGCCCCTTCTCCTCGGGAGACCGTGATCGGAAGGGCGGGCTTTCCACTCCGGTCGTTCTCGGAGACCGGATGGTAATTGAGCTGCTCCTTGACGCGAAGGATCGGGATCTTCTCGACCTGGAGATCTCCGGTATCTTCCACGGCTATCGTGGTTTTGGGGAGCAGGAATCCGGCGCCAAGCAGGGAAGCTGCAATATCGATGTCATCTGTCCGGAAGGCGACAACTGGCGCGACCAGATTCGAGCCGTGGCACGTTATTCCATTGACAATCAGTACCTCTGTACGGGAACCCTGCTCAACAATACGGCGGAGGACGGCAGACCGCTCTTCCTGACGGCCGACCACTGCGAAGTACGGGCGAACAACGCGAATACGATGGTTGTGTACTGGAACTACGAGAGTCCGAGCTGCGGAATGCTCTCGGGCGGTTCTCTGAGCCAGGTTCAACACGGCGCGACCTTCCTGGCCACGAAAGACTGGGATACGGGATCGGATTTCACGCTTGTGGAGCTTGATCAGATCCCGGATGCGGCTTTCAATGTCTATTATGCCGGGTGGGATCGATCCGGATCGACGCCGCAGTCGGCGGTTGCCATTCACCACCCTTCGGGCGATGAGAAGGCGATTTCCTTCGAAAATGATCCCCTGACTTCGCTCTGGGGAACGCACTGGCGGGTCGCCGACTGGGATCTGGGGACGACGGAACAGGGCTCCTCTGGTTCCTGCCTCTTTAATCCGGCCAACGGTCTCTGCGTCGGGCAGGAGTCCGGGGGCTATGCGGCCTGCGGCAACGACGAAGAAGACTGGTTC
>JANTFG010000300.1 GCA_024763555.1 Thermoanaerobaculales bacterium | reverse complement strand
CGCGGTCGGCAGTACGCGTCTTTCCAGGGAACCGATCATATCGTTATATCCCTTGACGGCCTGATTCAACCTCCTCCCGAGGGCGTCGACCTTGTCGCCCAGGGTGCAGAGCCTGTCATAGAGTGTACGTCCCAGCTCGGAAATTCGTTGGGCGTTCTCAGCCATGGCCTCCTGCTGCCAGCCGTAGTGGACCGCCCGGAGGAGGGCAATTAAGGTGGTCGGCGTCGCGATCAGGATTTTCTGTTCGACTCCCGCCTCGATCAGGCCGGGGTCCCTCTCGAGGGCCGCATAGAACAGGGATTCGCTGGGAAGAAAGAGAACGGTGAACTCCGGACTCGATCGAAGCTGCTCCTGGTAGGCCTTCCGGGAGAGTTCGCGAATCCTCTGGCGCAGATGTCCGGCATGTTCGTCCAGCAGAGCGAGCCGGGTGGTCTCGTCCTCGGCATCCAGGGCATCGAGATAGGCTCTCATGGGAGTCTTGGCGTCGACAATGACCTCGGATCCGCCCGGGAGATGCACGATGAGGTCCGGGCGTTGTCGACCCTGCTCGCCGTCGCTGCTCTTCTGTTCGACAAAATCTACCCGGTCGATCATACCGGCCATTTCGACCACACGCCGAAGCTGGATCTCGCCCCACTGTCCGCGGGCGCTGGGATTCCGCAGGGCCTGGCTCAGCCTGCTGGTCTCCGCCCGCAGCTGACGCTGATCTCCGGCGAGACCTCTCAGTTGTTCGATCAAACCGCCGTAGGCTTCGGCCCGGGCCTTTTCGATTCGTCCGATCTCGGATCGCATTTTCTCCAGGCCCTCACTGAGGGGTTCGACGAGACGCCCGACGGCCCGGCGCCCCTCTTTCATTTCGGCGAGCGACTGTTCCCGCTTCTGTTCGAAGACTTCCTTAGCGAGTTCAAGGAAAGTTTCATTATTGCGTCGAAGGGCCTTGGACGAGAGAGCTTCGAATTCGGTATTGAGGCGCTCAACCTCTTCGCCATGTCGGCGCGCGATTTCCTCGGCGGCCCGGCGCTCCTCTTCCAGTCGGGTTTGCGCCTGTATCAGTTCTTCCCTCAGCTGCTGGACCCTCGTGCTGAGTTCCTCGGCCGCCTTTTTTCTGTCCTCGATCTCTCTCTGCTTCTCATCGTTTTCCTGCCGCCGCCGGCCCTCGCTCTCTTCCAGTTTCCTTTCTTCCTCTTCCAGTCGAGCGCGAATGCGGACGAGTTCCTCGCGGAGGCGTCCGATACGGCGGCTCTGAATCATCAGGCTGATGAGTGCGGCGAGGATCGCTCCGAGAAAGGCGCCCATGAGGGCCGGCAGGAGCCAGTGCGCCATCAGCGAATCCCCAGCCAGCGTCGAATGCGCGGCGCGATGTCGACCGCGGAGATCTCTTCCAGCCTGCCGCTTCCGGCCGGGCCGCCGCGGGCCATCAAGATGCCGCAGAGGGCGTCGTAGTGATTCAGGTAGCCATGTTGCCCATAGTAGCGCGAGGGCTGGACGGCCTTTCCCCTGAGGCGCGAAGAGGCGGCAAAACCGCGAGCGGCGAAGATGACCAGATCGCCCGAGTTGGGATGATTCAGGCCCAGGGGGCCCAGCTCATCGTGGGAGTAGATCTTCTCGATCGCGGGCTCGCCCTCCACCTGGAGATCGGCGAGGACTTTTGCGGCTCTGTCGAGAAGCTCGGACGCCTGGGCAGGCGAAACAACGCCGCCCGCTTCTCTTCCCTTCAGGTTGAGGTAGAGATGGCTGCAGGCGCCTGCGGAGTAGGCCGCCATCTCAGAGTCGGCGGCGATTTTCTCCCGGCCTTGATCCTGCACGGTCTTGACCAGCCCGGCGTCGGCCAGGGCCCGGTTGATGAGGATTTCGTGGTGAATCGGCATGTGACCGTGGTCCGAGACGACGACGAGGGTGTCGTGTGCGGGATCGATGCCCCGATAGAGCGTGGCGGCCGAGCGATCGGTCGATCGGCCGACCCGATCCATGGCCTGCTGCGCGGCAAAGGCGTTTCCTTCCGAGTAGGCCCACTGGGATTTCTCGCGGATCAGGCCTGCATGCTCGTACTCGTCGGGGGAGGGATGGTAGGCGATCAGGAGTCCGAAATCCTCGTTCTTCATGACCCAGACGGCGATGGCATCGAGGTAGCGATCGAGGCGTTCCACCTGCTCGATATAGGTATCGAGGTCGATGCCGCGGCTGTCGTCCAGCCACCAGTCGCCCAGGCTGAAACCGTCGGGAGTACCCGGCCATGGGCCGACCTCTTCAAGGAGTTTGTTGCTGAAATCCTCCGGATAGGCCTTGAGGCCGTTAAATTCTCCCAGGTAGATCTTCAGGGCGCCGGTATCCCGATCAAGGTGAAGAATCCGGCTCCAGGACCGGACGTCCACAGATGGTCCCCCGGACCCAACGACGGTTTTCCTCCGGATCTCAAACCAGTCCCGGTTCTTATAGAAATGCCACGCTTCATCGCCCTCGACCCGAACGGCCACGCTGTCGTATCGGGCTCGGCCGTCCGGGTTGCCGTCGAAAACGGCGGTATCCACACTGAACTCGGCGGCGCCGTAGCCCAGATGGAGGACCCAGTGGATGGCCTGAAGCTCGTCGGAAGAGGGGATCTCCTTCTCGGCAGAGGCCTTCTGCGGATCAAGTTCCCGGATCTTTGAGCGGATCAGAGCCCGGTCGGGCCAGACGATGCCGAAATCTCCGCTGCGCGAGGCTGATGTGCCGTCGGCATCGGGCCAGAGCAGGACGCCCGTCCGGATGCCGGAGTTCCGGGCTCTTTCCCAGAGGGGCGAAACGCCAAGGGGCGAAGCGAAACCGCTGTGTTTGCTGGTGATCGGCTCTCCCGGCCGGTGAAAGGTGTTGCTGACGATGCCTGTGGAGGAGGGCGGGGCGCCCGTGATCAGTGAAGCGTGATTGACGGCGGTCAGGGTGGGGTTGACCATCCTGACCCGTCGCGCCTTGAGCCCCTTCTCAGCCATTCCTCCGAGGCCTTCCGGCGTCGTGATTCCGGGCGTCTTGAGCCAGTGCTCCAGCAATTCCTCACCCAGGCCGTCAAAGGAGACCAGCACGAGGCGGCGAGCGCGGGGAGTCTTCGGAGTGCTGCTGCGGCAGGAGGAAAGGCTCAACAGGCCGAGGGCAAGCAGCCCGACGAAACTCAGGCCGAGTCCGCGCTTTCGTAGGTATTCATACATCAGGAACCTCCACATTCCACAAGCCGTGCTTTCGGCCAGTCCTCATGCAGGCGATGGAGTGCATCGAGGGCGTCATTCTGGGAGTCCCAGGGGCCGCTCCGGACCCTCTGCAGGCCCTCCGGTCCCTCGATGATCAGGGCCTTTTCGCCGGCGTCTTTGAGTCTCTTCAATGCCCGCCCCGCGTTTTCCGGGCTCGAAAAGGCACCGACCTGCACCCAGTAGCATTCCCTGTTTTCGCCTCTGGTTTCAGGGATCTTCCGTGGCGGAGTTGGGGCTGGTGCCGGATTCCGGGGCTCTCCCTCATCGAGGACGCGGATCTTGACCGGAGCGACGCCGTCGACGTCCAGGTGAATCTTCTTCGCCGCTCCGTAGCTGAGATCGATGATCCTGCCCTTGATAAAAGGCCCGCGGTCGTTGACGCGGACGACGACCTTTTGCCCGTTGTCCCGCCTCGTGACCAGGAGCCGCGTGCCGAAGGGAAGGGAGCGGTGAGCCGCCGTCAGATCGTACATGTTGTAGGTCTCGCCCGAGGCCGTTTTCCGGCCGTGGTAGGGATGCCCGTACCAGGAAGCATCGCCTTTCTCGGTCCATCCCTTCGGGCGGAACTGTTCGGGCTCCATCGGGACCCTGGCCGGGCCCCGTGAGGCACATCCCGCAGTGAATCCGAGGATCAGAAAAACAATGACGGCGCCGGCCCTTCGCATCAGATCTCCAAATCCCGGCTCTCGTCGGAGATGCTGGTGGGAAAAGCCTCCAGGATGGGCTCGATCTCATCTCTGAGGAACTCGGCGACCTGCTCGGCCGCTCTTCCGCAAAAGTGCTCGGGATCAAGAAGGGACTTCAATTCCTCAGCCGAGAGCGGAATCCGCGGATCAGAGGCCGCGAGTTCAAGGAAGGGGTTGGAATCGCCTCCCTGGAGCATGCGGTCCGCTGCGGTCCGGGCATGCTGCCTCAGCCTCTCGTGGATCTCCTGTCGGTCGGCGCCGCGGCTGACCGCCTCCATCAGAATGGCCTCGGACGCCATGAAGGGCAGCTCGGCCATGAGATTGGCATGGCAGATCGCGGGGAATACCACGAGGCCGCGGGCGAGATTCTCGATGATACGCAGGATGGCGTCGGTGCAGAGGAAGGCCTCCGGCAGGGCCATCCGGCGATTCGCGGAGTCGTCCAGGCTTCGTTCCAGCCACTGGGTGGCCGCAGTCATGGCCGGATTGGCCGCCATGGCGATCATCCAGCGGGA
>JANTFG010000299.1 GCA_024763555.1 Thermoanaerobaculales bacterium | reverse complement strand
CCGCAGCTCCAGGAGCGCCTGACGAAACAGGTGGCCGAGTATCTCTGGACCCATCTCAAACCCCGCGGCGTCATGGTGGTCATCGAGGCCCGCCATCTCTGTGTCGAGATGCGGGGTGTCAAGAAGCCCGGCGCGCTGACGACGACCTCGGCCATCCGGGGCTGTTTTTCCGATCGCAAGGTCCGGGAGGAATTCCTCGCGCTGATCCGTCGGCAGACGGGCTGGTAGGGGAGCGCTGGGGAAGGGCCAGGAGCCGGAGCCGCACAACCGGAGCAGGAGCAGCAATCCGGAGCCGGAGCAGAATCCGGTGGGGTCGTGGTTCTTTGGGCGGAATACGTGGGCCGAGCACAACCTTGGTATCCCGAGGCGGAACAGGGAGGCGGTGGCCGAAACCGATGCGGTCGTGGGAAATCCGACCGCTTCGAGTGCGACTCTGCTGGCTCAGTCTCGCGCTTCGGGCGGGGGGCCCGGCACCGGAATCGGCTCCGGCCCCCGGCTGCGGAATCGGTTCCTGCTCCTGCCGCTGACACTGAGACTGGCCCTGGATCGGGAGCAGCAATCCGATGCCGGAGCCACTCAGGAGTCGAGACCTTCCTCCCCTGAGCCTCGTCCTTCAGCACTCGGTGATGTTGATGGCGAGGCCTCCGGCGGAGGTTTCCTTGTAACGGGAATTCATATCCAGGCCAGTCTGCTTCATGGTTTCCATGACCTGATCCAGGGAGACCAGGTGGTGACCGCTGCCATACAGCGCGATTCGCGCAGCGTTGATTGCCTTGACGGCCCCCATGGCGTTGCGCTCGATGCAGGGAATCTGAACCAGGCCGTCTACGGGATCGCAGGTCAGGCCGAGGTTGTGCTCCATACCGATCTCGGCGGCGTTCTCCACCTGATCGGCTGTTCCTCCCAGGACCTCGGTCAGGCCCGCGGCCGCCATGGAGCAGGCGACGCCGACCTCACCCTGACAGCCGACTTCGGCGCCGGAGATGGAGGCCCGCTCCTTGTACAGGATGCCGATGGCACCGGCGGTCAGGAGAAAGGCCCGGTGTTTCGGTCTGCTGCACTGGGGAAGGAACTTCTCGGCATAGCGCATGACGGCCGGTACGATTCCGGCCGCGCCGTTGGTCGGAGCCGTGACCACCCGGCCGCCGGACGCATTTTCCTCGTTGACGGCCAGGGCGTAGAGGCCGACCCAGTCGAGGACGGCCAGCGGATCAGCGAAGGCGCCCTCGTTCTGATGTGAGAGACGGTCATAGAGGTCCGGGGCGCGGCGCCTGACCCGAAGGCGTCCGGGCAGGTGGCCGCGTGCGGTGAAGCCGGCTTCGATGCAGCGCTGCATGGTGTCGTGGATCAAATCCAGTTGGGCCTCGATTTCAACCGGGCTCCGCCACGCCTTCTCGTTTTCGAAGACCATCTCCGAGATTGAAAGCCCGGAGCTGTGGGCCATTTCGAGCATCTTTCGGCCGGAATCGAAATTCCAGGCTAAGCGTGTATCTTCCTTCTTGAGCTGATCATCCCGCGCCGTTTTATGGCCGACGATGAATCCGCCTCCGATGGAGTAGAAGATTTTCCGGTAGAGCCGGGCTCCCCGGCTGTCCTCTGCCGTGAAGCGCATCCCGTTGGGGTGGAAAGGCAGCAGCTCGTCTCCGCGGAAGATGATGTCGCGGCCGGGCGAGAAGGAGATCTCGCGCTCGCCGCCCAGGAGCAGGGATTCGCTCTCAACGACAGATCGATAAAGCTCTTCCTCGCGGGAGGGATCGATGGTTTCTGGTTTTTCCCCCTGCAGGCCCCAGACGACGGCCTTGTCGGTATTGTGTCCCCGGCCGGTGGAAGCCAGGGAACCGAAGAGTTCCACCTCGAGGTGTTCGACCCGATCGAAATACCCGTGTTTCCTGAGTTTCTCCACCAGGAAGGCCCCCGCACGCATGGGCCCGACCGTGTGGGAACTCGAGGGCCCAATCCCGATCTTGAACAATTCGAATATGCTCAACGCCATGCGTGAAGCTTAGCAGCTGCCCTCCATTTACTCCACAAGGCATTGTCGGGATGACCCGATTGCGGAGCAGCAAGCCGATGCCGGAGCGCCGCTCCGGCTCCGGCATCGGCATCGGCTCCCCGCTCCGGCTCCGGCATCGGCTCCGGATTGCGGCCCCGGTTCCTGCTCCCGCTCCGGCCCAGCCTTCGGACCCCGGTGTGGGACTGAGAAAGCCTCAGGGTGAGAGGGGCTGTGGAATTGCCGGGCCTGCCGGATGCGGCGTTGGTTTCAACGCGTCCCACCGCTCCTCACTGCGAGATTTAGGCGCGAAATACCATCACGGATCCCGGCATTTCGGGGTTACAATGGTCAGGCACAGTCTGGAGGAGGCGGGAAAATGAAAGAATGGACATTGTCTGAGGATCTGTTGAACAAACTCGTCGAGGGTCTCGGCCGTTCGCCCTGGTTCAAGAAGCTCCAGCGTGAACAGCTTGAGACGATCATCAAGGTATCCGAGATTCTGGGGGTCGATGCTGATGAGACGATTGTCGAGGCAGGGGCCCCGTCAGATGCCTTCTTTCTGCTCCTGAAGGGTGAGATCACCATCGAGAGCGAGGATCGCAACCGGGGCCGTACGGTCGAACTCGGGAGGATCAAGGCGCCCTTTGTCTTCGGTGAGGTCGGTTTGCTTCTAGAACATGCGCGGACGGCCACGGTTGTGGCGACGTCCGAATCCCTCCTGATGAGGCTCTCCCGGGAGGCCTTCTTCAAGCTTTTTCATTCAATTGAGGAGTTCAGAACCGCCGTGACCCGCGGTCTGGCCGGGCGCCTGGCCGCGGTTTCTGCGATGACACTTCCGGATGAGGAGATTCAATCGCCCGATTTCGACCCGGAAACATCTCGGCTCCTGCCGATGTCGTTCATCGAGCGCTATCAACTGCTTCCTCTCAGTCTCAAAGGTGAAACCCTCAGGGTCGGGTTTCTCGATTCCCCGACGCCCCCCGTTCTCTCCGCTCTGCGCGAGCGTATCCCCTCCCTTTCCTTTGAACCTGTGCGGATCGGCAGGGCGGATTTCGAGAGGATTCTCGAGGAGATCAGGCCCCGCCATGTCGGGCGAACGACCTCCGTTCTGGCCGTCAGTGCCGGGGAGAAGCTGACCGGCCTTGTCCAGAGAGTCATCGCGGAAGGCGCATCAGATCTTCACCTTCCCCCGCAGCGTCGGCCCCACTGGAGGCTCGACGGGGATCTTCTCCCGATCGAGGAAGAGGAGCCGCTTGGTCGCGAGGAGGCGCTCGAACTCATGAGGCCCGTCATGCACCAGCGAAACCTGGAGGAATTCGAAGAGAAGTGGGATAGCGACTTTGCCATCGGCCTCGAGGATATCGGCCGCTTCCGCGTCAACGTGTACCGCACCTCGCTGGGTGTCAATGCGGCCCTGAGACCGATTCCGACGCACATCCGGACACTGGAAGAGCTCGGTATGCCGGCGGTGCTGAAGAAACTGGCTCTTCTTCCCAACGGGCTGATCGTGATCGCGGGAGCGACGGGCTCGGGGAAATCAACGACCCTGGCCGCGATGATCGACTCCATCAATCGTTCGAGGCGCTGCCATATACTCACCCTCGAAGATCCTATCGAGTTCATTCATGAGGAGGATCTTGCGATTCTGGATCAGAGAGAGGTCGGACTGCATGTTTCGAGCTTCGCCCGGGGGCTGCGAGCCGGTCTCCGGGAGGATCCGGACATTATTCTGGTCGGAGAGATGCGTGATCCCGAGACCGTGGCCCTGGCTCTGGAGGCTGCCAATACCGGTCATTTGGTTCTTACGACCCTGCATACCAATTCCGCCATGACGACCATCGAGAGAATCGTGGACATGTTCCCGGGTGATGCCCGCTCCGAAGTTCGAACGACCCTGTCGGAGGTTCTCCGTGGAGTGGCATGCCAGACCCTCGTCAAGCGGCGCGATGCCGGACGGCTGGCGGCGATGGAGATTCTGGTCGCCACTCCGGCCGTTGCCAACCTCATTCGCGAGGATAAGTCACAGCAGCTCGCCAATGCCATGGTCTCAGGCGCCAGAGAGGGGAGCCGGCTCCTCAACGACTCGCTGGCAGCCCTCGTGAGAGAGCGTAAGGTCCTGAAGGACGAGGCCCTGAGGAGCACGGCGAACCCCGAAGATCTTCTTCGGAGGCTCCAGCGTCCGCGCCCGGAGGAGGCTCAGGCCTGATCCCGGATCAGGGATCTCCAGTGGGAGTCCCGGCTGGCGCCGGAGCAGCAAGCCGATGCCGGAGCGGTGATCCGGAACCGCATCCGGAGCCGGGTCTGACGCCCGAAGCGCGAAGCTGAGCGGTAGAGTCGCTCTCGAAGTCCTCGGAACATCCCACGACCGCATCGGTTTCGGTCACGGCCCCCTTGCTCCGGCTCTGGATACCAAGGTTGCGCCCGGCCCAGGTATTCCGCTCAAAGA
>JANTFG010000298.1 GCA_024763555.1 Thermoanaerobaculales bacterium | reverse complement strand
GGCATGACGCCATACACGGCGATGGCATTTGCCACGATGACAAAGGTCCAACCCCAGACGACGGTGACGCCGATGAGAAGCAGGGTGGCCGACCATCTCTTCAAGGGCGGTCTGCCCCCAGCGGTAAAACACCGAATCGCATCGGCGTATTGTAGCGGGGTTTTTTGTCGGTCGCTGTGGCCTTTTGCCCGCCGCGACTGCCCTGAGGGGCGCGGCCTTTCCTGCCGCGATCCTCGTTGGCGAGACCGGTGCCCGCTTCCCGGACCACGGGAGTGCCCGGACCGCGCCGTTGTTCCCGATGCTGTCCGAGGCAGCCGTCCCGAGTCCGTCTTGCCCGCTGTGTGAGTTTTAGTATCGGAGGTGTTTCGCCAGCCGGTCCTCGGCGACTGGTATCAGACGATTCGTTTCGGCGACCGGGCCAAGGATGAGAAGGTTGTTCGGCATTGTTCGATGAATCGTCTCCATGGTGCTTCCGAAGAGTTTGGCCTTGATACGTCCCCGTCCGTAGGCCCCCAGGAGGAGCAGGGAACGGCGGGAGACCGCATAGAGTTCCTCCTCCAGATTTCCTCCCTCGACCAGGTGCCAGTTTGAGACATGTTCCGCGAAGAGATCGAGGAGGCCCCTTTCCGCGATCTGTGCCTCGAGGTCCTCGCGGAGGACGCCATCTTCAAGTACGGAGAATACTTCGAGGGGAATTCCCGCGCGGGCCATGTTCAGCCCAAGCTCAAGACACTTGACCGAGGCTTGAGATCCCCCGAAGAAAACTGTGACGGACTCCCAGGGCTGGTAGACCGCCGAGGGAATCAGCAGGGGAAAGGGTGCGGCGAGAACAAGCTTCCGCACCTTCGGCCCGATCTTACCAAGGCCGATGCCGGAGGAGGGCTCGGAAAGGATCCGCGGTGCACACATCAGGGAATATGTGGTCCTCAGATTCGGCAGCATCCGGTTGGTCTGGGTGGGGGGCGTGACGACTTCCCATTCGACCCCGGAGTCTTCAACGATCTCTTCCAGGTGTTTCAGGGAAGTTTCAGGTGCCCGCAGGTAGCTCTCATCGAGATGAATCTCGACCGCTTCGTTGTCGAAGTACATCAGGAAGCGTTGGTTTTTCGGGATATAGACACAGAGTTTCATCTCGAAGCGGCTGCAGAAATCGAGGGACTGGAAGAGTGTTTCCCGCCCAAAGGGTGTATTTCGAAAGATGTGGAGTAGTTCCATGATCGCCTCCGCGGGATATTGTACGCCGCTCCGCGGAGGAGTCGACTCCCAGTCTCGGTTTGCCGCTCCGGCTCCAGAAACAGGCTCAGTGACAGTGGCAGAGTCAGGATCAGAATCAGCGACAGACTCAGGCCCAACGGGAGATTCCGGAGCCGGAGCAGGAGCCGGAACCGCATCCGGAGCGGGGCCTGAGGCCCGAAACGCGAGGCTGAGCCGGGAGAGTCACACTCTCAGTGGTCGAAATTCCCACGACCGCACAGGTCTCGGCGACCGCCCCCTTACTCCGGTTCGGGATACCAAGGCTGTCCTCGGCCCATGTATTTCGTTCAAAGAGCCACGACCCCACCGGCTCCGGCGCCGGTTGCTGCTCCTGCTCCGGCTCCTGCATCGGTGTGCGGCTCCTGGCCCTGCTCCTTTCCCGAACCTCTGCTCCCGCTCCCGCCGCGGCCCGGCCTCTCAGCTCCTCTGGGTTTCCTCGACCCTGGCCGCCTCGTGGTATTTCTTCCGGATCTCCTCGAGATCGACGGAAGGCGCCGGATAGCTCAGCTGCATCTTCTCCATCGCCTGAACGACGATCTCGGCGATCACGAGGTTCCGGAACCACTTGCGGTTCGCGGGAATCACGAACCACGGAGCATCCTCGGTGCTGCATTTTTCGAAAAGGTCTTGAAAGGCCTCGGTGTACTCATCCCAGTAGGGTCGCTCGGAGTAATCAGCGTCTGAAATTTTCCAGTTCTTCTCGGGGATCATCAGGCGGTCCCGGAATCTTTGAAGCTGTTCCTCGCGATCGATGTGAAGGTAGAACTTGAGGATGGTGGTTCCTGAATCCGCGAGGAGCTTCTCAAAATTGTTGATGTGTTCATAGCGTCGACGCCAGACCCATTCTTCAACCAGTTGATGAACCCGGACGACGAGGACGTCTTCATAGTGGGAGCGGTTGAAAACGGCAATCTCTCCCCGTGCGGGAGTGGCCTGGTGACATCGCCAGAGAAAATCATGGGAGGCTTCCAGTTTCGAGGGAACTTTGAAGCTCCTGACTCGAACGCCCTGGGGGTTAAGGGGGCCGAAGACGTGCCGGATCGTCCCGTCCTTTCCGGCGGCATCCCTGCCCTGCAGGACGACGAGCATGGACCGACGGTTTTCGGCGTAGAGGATATTCTGCAGCTCCTGCATCCGCAGCAGAAGTTCTTCGAGGCGGGATTTCGCCTTCTTTTTTCTGAGATCCTCGGGCTTGAAGTTCGCGTTGACGACATCAAGATCCGGCCTGACGCCGGGCTGGACTCGAAACTCCTCGTAGTAATCCATGAAGCCTCCCGATGGCTGAACTTCCTTCGAGTATAGCCTGCTTTCGGAAGCAGCCCAGCGGGAGCCTCGATTGTGGCGGCCCGCCGGGCCTGATCTTTCGAGGTCTGTCGGGCACCTGTATTTTTGAGATTCCCCGGGGGGCCGAGGCAGGGCTATACTCGTGTCAGGATGGGAACTTCATTCAGATGTGTTGCCTGCGGGAGCTACTGTAAGGGCTCGGACAGATTCTGCCCGGCCTGCAATGCATGTCTGCTGGTCGATGTCTTTTCCCAAGCCGAAGATCCTGATTCCCGTGCCGTCTACATGGCCGCCAGGGAAATTGATCTCCTGGGGCGCGAGGCGCCGGGTTTCGAGGAGGCCCGACGGCGGCTCAAGGCCTCTCCGTCCAGGATCGCTGCCGACTGCAGCCGGGGAACGGCGAGGAGTATCAGTAATATCCTGCGGAAACACGGTATCCCGAGTCATACGCTCCCCCTGAGGCGGCCCGGCAGGCTCAGTCCGAAACGTCGAGATCTCCCCCTGAGTTTCCGACTTCATTTCAGACAGCTTGGACATTTCGTCCGGAATCTCCCGCTGGCTTTGCGAGTCACGCTGATCGTGGTTCTGGTGCTTGGAGCGGGCACGCTCTTCCTGGCCTGGAGAGCAGGTTCAGCCATTTCGGAGGATCCTGTCGCCGTGCAGGGGACGGGAGGAGGAGCCGTCCTCTCGGTGCAGGAGATCGATTCCATTGCCCTCAGGTCGACGGTTGAAATCCGCGGCGGAGGAAGAGTGGGGATGGGTTTTTTTGTCGCACCGGATCTCCTCCTGGCGGGAAGGGCTCATTCCGTCGGGGAGCGGGTCGATATTTTCATGGCGGACGGCGCCCGCCGTCAGGGCAGAGTCGAAAAGAGTGACAAGTGGATCGGGCTTTCTCTGATTCGCCTTGAGGGTGCAAAGGCGGCCTTCCTCAGGCTGGGTGATGCTGTGGATCTGGAGAAAGGCCAGACGCTGACTTCCCTCGGGTGGCAGAATGCAAAGACCTTCATCGCGACGCAGGGAGTCTTGAGGCGGATCGATCTCATTGATTTCGGAAGACTCTACTATGTCATCGATGCCGTTGCGGCAGCTGATGGGACGCCGGTGCTGGATTTCTCCGGGAGAGTCGTGGGGGTGGTGACGGATGCTGTGCCGGCCGGGAAGGGCAGCTCCGCCGTCCTTCCGATCGACTATGTGATCAGCGGATCCAGGGCCCTGCTTCGCCGGCCGCAGGAGGGTGGAGCAGCAAGGCGGTGGAATGAGCTGATCTCAGGTGTCGAGGAAGGGGATGCGGCAGGATATGCCCGGATCCGGAGTTCTCTTGATCGCCCCGGCCTCTACCGGGCGGGAGTGCTGAGTTCAGAGGCTCTCGATGTCATTGTTTGGAAGTACACGAAGTTTTCTCCACCGGAGGAGGAGTTGTTTTTTGATCTTGTTCGGGGTGATGAGATCCTCTGCCGTCCTCATGGAACAACCGAATCCTGGCAGGTGTTCACGGGGAAAGAATCGGAAGCCTGGCTTGATCGTCTGGGGCAGTGGCTTGGCCGTCATGATCCGAAGGGCAGGCTCTACATTTCCAGAGTTCGTCTCAATATTTCTGAGTGTCAACATCAGCTTTCGGGGGCGAGTCTGGTGCTGCCTTCCGGAAATCCGGGTTTGAATCGTGTGCTTCTTTCAAGGTGATCCACTTTCCTCCCGGAGCCCGGACCCGGGCCGGCTCGGGAGCCTGCCCGCCCGAAGGGAAAGAGGATTTTCCCTCATCGAGGCAATCGTCGCAATCGCGATCATCGGCTCGGCCATTATGATCTCCGCGGCGCTGCTCAACACCCTGATCATTTCGGCGGATCACCTCCGGACCCAGGAGCAATTGCTTTCCGAGATCGAATCAGCGGTGGAGATGATGCGGGCCGGGATTCTTCCGCTGAAATCCGGCCCTC
>JANTFG010000297.1 GCA_024763555.1 Thermoanaerobaculales bacterium | reverse complement strand
CGGCGTCAGCCTGGCAGGACAATCCGGGAATGTCATCACCCTGGACCTCTCCTGGACGGCGCCCGATACTGCGGCGGAGGCGCTGAGCGACGCTTCGTCGAGCCTCGTGACGGCCTATTCCATCTGGTATCGCCGTGTTGCTGAGGGCAGTCTACCGCCGATGGACGGCAGCCTGGGGGGTTGGACGCGGGCTGCTGACGTCGATGCTTCCCAGAGCGGCGGATACTCGACCGATACGGCAGCGCAGATCGAGATCGATCTCGGCACAAGCAGCGATTTCCTCTGGGTCGCGGTGGGTCTGGTTTTCGACGGTAGCGGCGATCCGGGCTCTGATGCGAACAGCATGTCCTCTTCCGTGATCTCCCGGCCGAGTCTCGTCTACCCGATGGATCTCTTCTCCGACGGATTTGAGACCGGGGACACCGCCATGTGGTCCGGCAGTACGCCGTAGGCGCTGCTGCTGAAGCTTTTTGCTCGACTTGCGAGAGAGCGAGTCGGGACTTTCCGGTCGCTGGGGGCTGAGTACTATGGGACTTATAGGTCTTATAAGTCCTATGCCTTCATGTCCGCTTCTCTCGTTTTTCGTCTATCGTTATTGGTCTCTCATGATCCTGCGCTACAAAACTGCCTGCGGCTTCGGATCTTCTCCCGCCGGAATGATTGACAAGGCGGGAATGTTGAGACAGAGTGAAGGCCCCGAGCTTGAGGCTGGGGGGAAGAGGAGAAAATATCATGGGTATGGATTTTGATTTTTCAATGTTGAAACCGATGGATATCCTCGACCTGGCGATCTACGTCGAGGAAGAGGCAAAAGAACATTACGAACAACTGGCTGCGTGGGTTCATGACCCATCGGACGAGAAGGTGCTTTCATTCCTGAAGAGGATGGCCGGGCTCGAGGAACTCCATCGAAGCCAGCTGGCCGAACTCCGCGAGAAGAAATTCGGTTCTACTCCGCCGAACTACACCAGCAATATTGCCTGGGAAGTCGAGATGCCGGACTACGAAAAGATGGGTGACACGCTTTCCCTGCCGCAGGCTCTGGAGCTGGCTGTGGAATCGGAGGATCGGGCCTACCAGTACTACACCGAAGCCAAAGATTATTTCTCCGATGAGGAATCGCTGGATCTGCTCGAGAAACTGCGGATGTCCGAACTGGATCATAAGAGGATGCTCGAGGAGGAGATCGCCCGGCTCAAGGGCTGATCTCAGATGGCCGGGAATTCATGGGGGCAGCCTACCAGAACTTCTCCAGGTGAATTTCACCGGGCGTTTTTTTCGTGTGCTCCTTAAAGCCACGGCCTTCGAGGAGGCTGACGGCGGCCTTGATCATCAGGGGGTTTCCGCAGAGGAAGATATGGGTGTTGTCCGGCGTGGGTTCGAATCCCCAGTGTTCGGCGATGACGTGGTTGCTCCAGAGTTCCTGGACGAATCCCGTGTGCCCGGTCCACGGCATGGCCTCTTTTTCCGGTTCGTCGAGAACGGGAAAATAGTTGAAATTCGCAAAAAGGCGGTTGAGGGTCTGAAGCTCGGAACGATAGCCAAGGTCCCAGGAGTGGCGGGCGCCGTGGAGGGCGGCGATCCGGCGGCTCGATTCATGGAGAAGAAAACTCCGCAGCATACTCATGTAGGGGGCCAGGCCTGTTCCGGTCGCCATCAGCACGATGTTGGCGTCGCCCGGGACTTCATCCAGCGTGAACATCCCCGTAAACTTTGGTCCGATCCAGAGCGGGTCCCCGGGTTTGAGGTTCCAGAGCCTGGGGGTCAGGGCGCCGGAACTCACCTTCATGATGTAAAACTCGATGTACTCCCTCTCCTCGGGAGAAGACGCAATGGAGTAGGCCCGCCGGATCAACTTTGCTGGATCGGCCGGCGTTTCTTCGGTGTCGCAGGAAGGATGCCTGGGGGAGGATCCGGGTAGACCGAGAACGGCGAACTGGCCGGCCTTGAACTGAGGGATCTCCCAGCCGTCGGGGACGATTCTCATGATCATCAGATCCGCGGTCACATCGATCTTTTGAAGGACCCTGGCATTGAACTTGATCTCAGCCATCACAACCTCCGCGCGGATCACCTCCGCTGCGCCGACAGTATAGCCTTTTGAGGGCAGAGCTCAAGCTCAACTTTCGAGAGAAGATCTGCTATTCTCCGCGCCATGAAACGTGCAGTGATTACCGGCGTGACCGGCCAGGACGGATCCTACCTCGCAGAATTGCTCCTCGAAAAGGGTTATGAGGTTCACGGCATTGTCCGTCGAGCCTCGACCTTTAACCGGCAGCGAATCGATCATCTCAGGAACTCCCCGGAATGTAGGGATCGTTTTCTTCTCCACTACGGAGATCTCTCGGATGACGGGAGCCTCATCGCCGTTCTTGATGAGGCCCGCCCGGATGAGGTTTATAACCTCGCAGCTCAGTCGCATGTCGGGATCTCCTTTACCCAGCCCGCCTATACCGGCGATGTGGTCGCACTCGGAGCAATTCGCCTTCTCGAGGCAATTCGCAGAATCTGCCCGGAGACCCGGTATTATCAGGCGTCCTCGTCTGAACTCTTCGGGAAGGTTCACGAAACCCCACAGAACGAAGACACGCCCTTCCACCCGAGATCACCCTATGCGGTGGCGAAGCTCTATGCATTCTGGGCCTGCGTCAATTACCGCGAGGCTTACGGGATCTATGCCGTCAACGGCATTCTCTTCAACCACGAAAGCCCGCGCCGGGGAGAGAATTTCGTGACCCGGAAGATCACGATGGGCGTGGCCGACATCCTGGC
Source organism: Thermoanaerobaculales bacterium (assembly GCA_024763555.1). Lineage (GTDB taxonomy): Bacteria > Acidobacteriota > Thermoanaerobaculia > Thermoanaerobaculales > Sulfomarinibacteraceae > JANTFG01. The sequence goes on along the minus strand of JANTFG010000297.1, from coordinate 1,703 downwards.
CGGACGTCGGGAAGACATCGCTCTCGGGAATCTCGAGGCTCGTCGGGACTGGGGCTATGCGGGAGATTTTGTCGAGGGAATGTGGCTGATGCTTCAGCAGAAGGACGGGAAGGACTACGTGCTCGGAACCGGGGAGACCCATAGCGTCCGGGAGTTTGCCGAGGCCGCCTTTTCGGCGGGCGGGATCGAACTTCGCTGGGAGGGCTCCGGCGTGGATGAACGCGGGATCGATGTGGCGACCGGCAAGGTCAGGGTCAAGGTGGATCCACGCTATTTCCGCCCTGCGGAAGTCGATCTTCTGCTTTCGGATCCCAGCAGGGCGCGACAGGAACTCGGGTGGCGGCCGAAAACGAGTTTTCCCGAACTCGTCGAGATGATGCTCAAGGCCGACGTCGAGGCCACACAGTCCTGAGAGCCTGACAGGGGAGGAGAATCAAGGATGAAGCTGGTTGAATGTGTTCCCAATATCTCTGAGGGCCGGCGCCCCGAAATCTATAATGCGATCGCTCAGGCGGCGGCAGCCGTTCCGGGAGTCCGTCTTCTCGATGTCGATCCCGGAGCAGAGACCAATCGGACGGTCATTACCTTCGTAGGAGAGCCGGAGGCGGTCCTTGAAGGCGCCTTTCAGCTCTATAAGGCCTCGAAAGAACTCATCGATATGCGGGAGCATTCGGGCGCCCATTCCCGTCAGGGAGCGACCGATGTCTGTCCCTTTGTTCCGGTGTCCGACATCAGTGTCGAGGAGTGTGTCGAACTGGCCCGACGCCTCGGCAGCAGGGTGGGTGAGGAACTGGGTGTTCCCGTCTATCTCTACGAGTTCGCGGCGACCCGCCCGGAGAGAAAATCCCTGGCCGATATCCGCCAGGGTGAGTATGAGGCGCTGCCGGAAAAACTGAAGACCGAAGAGTTTCAACCGGATTTCGGCCCCGCTGAATTTGTTCCCTCCTTCGGAGCGACGGTGATCGGTGTCCGGAAATTTCTCGTGGCCTACAATGTGGATCTCAACGTCACCGATAAGCGCTGGGCCAACCGGGTTGCTTTCGACGTCAGGGAAAAGGGGCGCATGGTTCCGGGCCCCGACGGCAAGAAGGTCCAGCAGCAGGGAAAACTCAAGGCGGTCCGCGGGGTCGGATGGTATATCCCGGAATACGGATGCGCCCAGGTTTCGATGAATCTGGTGGATCTCGACGTCACTCCTCTTCACCAGGCCTTCGATGCATGTGAGGAGAGCGCGAACGCCCGCGGAATGAGGGTAACGGGCTCGGAACTGGTTGGGCTTGTGCCGAGGTCCTCGATTGTTGATGCCGGAAAACACTATCTGAAAAAGATGCAGCGTTCGCCCGGCGTGCCCTATGCCGATGTCATTCATTCGGCCGTCAAGAGTCTTGGGCTGGAGGATGTTGCGCCTTTTGTTCCGAAAGAGAAGATCATCGAGGATATTCTCGAGCCGGAGCGCCCGCTGGCTTCGATGAGCCTCCAGGAATTTGCCGACGAGACCTCAAGAGATTCCGTGGCGCCGGGCGGAGGTTCCGTCGCGGCCCTGGCGGGGGCTCTCGCGGCGGCCCTGGCGGCCATGGTGGCCAATCTCCCGCATCCCAAGGCAGCCTTTGCGGATGTCCGGGATGAGCTGGAGTCCATTGCCCTTCGTGGGCAGGAGCTGAAGCAGAAGCTCCTCGATGCGATTGACGAGGATACCTGGGCCT
>JANTFG010000296.1 GCA_024763555.1 Thermoanaerobaculales bacterium | reverse complement strand
CGGCTCTCATGCCCGGCGCAGTAGGGGCACCTCATGCGTCCTCTTCCTCATGCTCCTCCTGTACGGTGGAGGCGGCCGTTTTGAGGGAGATACCGAAGATCGGAATGCAGATCAGGCCGACAAGAGTAATGGGATAGAAACAGACGGCATGGTAGGCGATGGCGACGCCGGTGGCGAGATTGGTTTCAATCCCGAAAAAGCCGGTCAGCCCACCCTTGAGCAGGGCGTGGAAACCGCCGGCCCCGCCCGGAGTGGGAACGGCAAGCCCGAGAACCGTCAACGTCACCAGCAGGTAGGTCGCCCGAAGCGGGAGGTGGATATCGAAAGCCAGGAGCGTGAAATCGGCCTGGAGGAAAATCAGAACCCAGATGAGCACCGAACTCAGCAGAACCCAGACGAGATCGCGCGGACGCTGAAGAATCCTCAGTCCATCCATGAAGTGGTGAAAGAAGTTGGAGAGGGGCTCGGCCCAGGAGCGCCTGAGTCGTGCGACGGGCCAGACGAGAATTTCAATCAGCCGGTCCTGGTAGCGGAAGAGACCGAGGAGGATGCCGGTGCCTACCACAAGTCCCGCACCGAAGACGCCGCCAACGACCCTGAAGTAGCTGAGATGAGAGGCGGATTCGGCCGTCAGCATGGGCATCGGCGGGGGAAAGATCAGGAAGAAGAGAAAGAAAACGACGACCGTATAGAGGTCGAAAACGCGCTCTGTCAGAGTCGAGGCCAGGGTGGCCGAGGTCGAGAGACGATCCCTCTGGGCCAGCAGGACCGGCCGGAGAACATCGCCCATCCTGGCGGGGAGCAGGGTGATCCCGGCGTAACCGACGACCATCGCCAGTAATGTACTTGAGAACCGGGTCCGGCCGACCGGTCTGAGGATGAGCTGCCAGCGAATGGTACGAATGATATAGGAGCTGAGCGCGACCAGGATGGCCGCAGACAGCCAGCCGAAATTGGCGTGGGCCAGGGCCTCTTTTACTTCGTGAAAATTAACATTCCAGAAAAAAACGATGAGAAGCCCGATCATCAGGGCCAGTGAAACAACGATGCGGAGTGCCTGCCGTGCCATGGATTGAGGAGGATAGCACTATCGGTCTCGTCTCACCAGGATTCCTGCCGGGATCAGTCGGACGATGAGATAGACGAAGCCGGCAAGAAGAATGGTGGTGGCGCCCGCCGGGAGGTCGGGTCTGAAACTCAGGGCCAGGCCTCCGCTGGTGAAGATCATGCTCAACAGGGCGCCGAGAATCATCATCTTCTTCAAAGTCAAGCTGAAGCGTCCTGCGACGGCTACGGGCAGGGTCAGGAGTGCGATCACGAGAACGATTCCGACGACGCTGACTAAGAGCACAACCGTCAGGGCCGTCAGAATGTGAAGCATCAGGCTCAGGTGTCTGGTGGGCAGTCCGCGGAGCCTTGCATATTCTTCATCGAAACAGAGCGCCTGGAGTTCCGGGAAACGCGCAATGACAAAAACAAGAACCAGAACATCCAGCCCGCCCATGATCCAGAGGTCGATGCTCCGTACCAGAAGAATATTGCCGAAGAGGTAGCTCATCAGGTCCTGGGAATAGCCCGGAGTCGCCGCGATGAAGAGGAGCCCGATCGCCATTCCGATCGCCCAGATGGCGGCAATGACCGTATCCTCCCGCTCACCGCCCCTGGAGGTCGCCGAAATGACAAGGGCGGCGATCAGGGCGGCAATGACCGCGCCGGCCATCGGATCGGCCCAGGAGACATGGTGTACGACCTGCAGGTAGCGTGCGGCGCCAAGGCCGCCGAGGACGCAGTGGGCGATGGCGCCGGCCACAGAAGCGGTTCGGCGGACGACGACCAGGGAACCGACGACTCCGGCGCCGATCGAGGCCAGGATGCCTGCGAGCAGGGCGTGCTGCAGAAAGGGAAATGCGAGAAGAGAGTGAAAGAAACTCAATGGACGTGCCGATCGTGATGGACGAGATGGACATCCGAACCATAGAGATCCTGGATCATCTCGCCATTCAGGGATGACATCGGGTGCACATCCACGGTGTTGTGAACGCAGATGACCGTCTGGACGAAGGATGCGACGAAGCCGAGATCATGACTGATGAGAATAATGGTCGTGTCCCTGTTGAGTTCGTGGAGAAGGTCGAAAAACTCCTGTTCGACCTTGCGGTCCAGGCCGGCCTCCGGCTCATCCAGCAGGAGAAGCCGCGGGCGTGAAACCAGGGCCCGGGCCAGCAGCACGCGTTGGCGCTCCCCGCCCGACAGGTCTGAGAAAGCCCGGGTCGCGAGATGAGAGATGCCGACACGACCGAGGACATCCTCTGCCTCACTGCGATCCTTACTGCGGAAAGGCCCTGCTCTTCGGCCCGGCGCCAGGCGTCCCATGAGAACGACGTCGATGACCCGGATCGGAAAGAGCGGGTCGGTGCTGGAGTGCTGAGGCATGACGCCGATTCGCGGCAGGGCCTTCTTCGGCTCCATCCCCAGGACCCGGATACTCCCCCGACGTGGTTCCAGGACACCGAGGATCAGTTTGAGCAGTGTTGTTTTGCCGCCTCCGTTGGGGCCGATGATCGAGGCGAACTCTCCCTCCTCGATTCGAAGATTGACATCTGTCAGCGTGGGCTCCCGGGAGCCGTAGTTGAAATCCAGATTCTGGATCTCGATGGCGGGAATGTTGTTTGCGGTCATTCTGGAGCTTTCCCGTTCCCGGCCTCTTTCCCGAAAGAGTCTGCGATCTTCTCTGCGATCCTCAGGATGTTTTCCGACAGATCCGCTGCCAGGGGATCGAGTTCGACGATCTCGGCGTTCAGGGAGCGGGCAATGGCCCCAACGGCGTCCGAAGCGAATTCCGGCTGGACGAAGATTTTTCGAATATGGAGTCGCCGGGCCCGGTTGATGACTTCGGTCATCCATCGAGCCGAAGGGGCCTTACCCTCCTTTTCGATGGCCAGCTGGTGGAGCTGGAACCTTCGGGCGAAATGACCGAAGGCCGGGTGGTAGACGAGAAAAGTCCGGCCCCGATACGGCTTCAGAAGCTCCGCTGCCTTCTCTTCACCTACTCGGATCGTGGCTTCGAAGGAGGCGAGCCCGGCGTCCACCTTTCTCGCATCTTTCCCGGGAAGGGCCTTGAGACATCGAGCAATGGCTCGGGCGTGTTTGATGGCAGCTTCCGGATCCAGCCAGCTGTGCGGATCCAGTGCCCCATCCGGTTGTGAGGGGATGGCCCCAGTGCAGATCCGGAGTTCAGGCGCGATCCCTTTCAGTTTCCTTCTCAGGGATGTTTCGAAGGGCAGGCCGATCGGGATGTAGAGTTTGGAGGATACGATGCGAAGCATCTTTCCCGGCGAAGGGGACCAGGTCTCGGGAGATTGTCCGGGGCCGATGAGAACTTCGGCATCGGCCGTGCACAGTGCCTTGACGATCTCCTGCTGCGGTGGAATCGAAACAACGATCTCCTGGGCCGGAGCAGATGCGCTCTGAAGGAATGCAGAGGCGAAAATACACAGGAAGACAATGGTGCGCCGGACTGAGAGAGGCAAAGCTCTCCCGGAGTCCTCTCCGGTTATCTCCTGAGATTTCCCTTCCGAATTCGGGCCGATGACGCCCCCATGTCCCGAAACCGACTGCTGCTCTTCGAATTTCATCCCTGATCCTTTCACGAGCCTTCCCTCGCAGCCCTCGTTCGGATTGCCCGGCGGCAGGATCGGCGCAGGCTCGCCAGGAGTTGGACCAGTTCGGACCTCTCATCCGCGTTCAGGAGCAGGTCCATCGCCTTTTCGATCGGCCGCAGCCGGGCAAGGACATCGAGAGAGGCGCCCGAGACGGCAATCAGCTCATCCACGGTTGCCTCTTCTTCGATGAAGTTCTTTTCCGCCTTTTCAAAAAGAAACCGGAAATCTTTTTCCCGGAGCCTGTTGAGAAGAAAAATCAGGCGGTTCCTTTGCGCAAGGCGGAGGCGGAGGTCGCGGTCGGTGAAGGATGCACTCTCGTGGTGGCGAACGCGGGCGGAAGGAACATAGAGAGTTTTCCAGTTTTTCTCCCGGGCGCGCCGGCAGAGGTCGACGTCTTCGTAGTAGCCCGGTGAGAAAATTTCGTTGAAGAGCCCGACATCTTCGAGGCATTTCCGTCGAATCATCATGGCCGCCCCGGTGACGAAATCAACTTCGCGGATCTTCTGGAAAACTCCCGGCCGTTCCCTTTCATGGTGACCATAGTGGAGGCCGACCATCCGGGGAGCTTTGAGAAAAGCGCCGGCATGCTGAATGTGGAGACCGTCGGGATAGAGGATCCGGGCGCCGAGAACTCCCACCTCAGCGTCCTCTTCGAGAAGCGTGGCAAAGGCCTCCAGGCAGTTTTGCTCCATCCAGGCATCCTGATTCAATAGGAAAAAAGCCTCGATTTCGGGCCTGCCCTCTAGAGCTTCCTGAAGTCCCCGGTTGGCACCACGGGTGAATCCGATATTCCTTTCCAGGGGCAGAAGCTCCGCCGAG
>JANTFG010000295.1 GCA_024763555.1 Thermoanaerobaculales bacterium | reverse complement strand
AGCGGCAGGCTCTCCCAGGCGATATTGGCGACGATGGCGATGACTGCGAGGATCACGACGATCCCCCCCGCCCGGATGATGCCGGCGGCGAGGCGATCCTTGAACTTCTCAGACGGCACTGCCATCGTCTCTCACTCCTCCTGCGAAGCTCAGCCTTCGAGTTTCCTGAGCTGGTTTGCGGCGGTTTCGGGATCGAGAGGATCGAAACCCGCCTTGATAATGATGGCCTGGCCTTCGGCGGAGAGTACGAAGCGGAGATATTCCGCTGTCAGGGTGTCCAGGGCCTTGCCGGGCGCCCTGTTGACGTAGATGTGAAGGAAGCGGGCCAGAGGGTAGCTGCCGTCCGCCGCCGTCTTTGAGTTTGCGGGAACGGGGGCCTCGCCGGGGGCTTCGGCCAACGCGATGGCCTTGACTCCGGAGGTCTTGTAGCCGATACCGGAGTAGCCGATGCCGTAGAGGTCCTTCTCGATACCCTGAACAACCGAGGCCGAGCCCGGCTGTTCCTTGACGGAATCCTTGTAGTCTCCCTTGCACATGGCGTGTTTCTTGAAGTAGCCGTAGGTTCCCGAGGCCGCGTTGCGACCATAGAGCGAAATCGGCGCGGTCTTAAAGGAACCGCCCAGGCCCAGGGCGCCCCAGACCCGGATATCGGCCGGCGCTCCGCATCGGCGGGTCTTGGAGAAGATGGCGTCCACCTGCTCGAGATCGAGGCTGTTGATGGGGTTGTCTTTGTTGACGAAGACCGCCAGCGTATCCAGGGCGACGTCAAAGCGGGTGGCCGGGTAGCCGAATTTCTCCTCGAAGGCGTCCTTCTCGCTGGACTTCATCTTGCGGGACATGTCACCCAGCTGAACCGTGCCCTCGATCAGGGCCGGGGGCGCCGTCGAGGAACCCTTGCCCTCGACCTGAATCCGGACCTGGGGGTAGATCTTCCCGAAGGCCTCCGCCATCAGGGTCTGAAGCTCGAGCATGGTGTCCGAGCCTGCCGCGTTGAGGGTCCCGCGGACATTTTCGACCTTCTGATAGTGCGGGAGGCCGGGGTCGACCCGGGGGCCGCCGGCAAAGCTGAAGGTTGCGGTGATGATGAGAACTGAAAGGCAGAGCATTGCTTTTTTCATGGTCCTTCTCCTTGGTTGGGGCACTAGAACTTGACGATATAGTCCAGCTGAAAACGGTTCATCGTCTCGCCCTCACCCTGCTGCTTGCGCGTGTTGTACCAGGTGAGGTTGAGGTAGCTGTGTTTCGGTCCACCGAGCCTGAGGTCGAAGCGGTGGCCTTTGAGATTGGAAGAACGCCGCGTATCGGACTGAGTATAGGCATAGAAGAGGGCGTCCGCTTCGGAGTAGTAGCAGGTGTATCGCAGCTGCATCTGCCCGGGATGTTTGTGAGCGCCCAGGCTGACGCGGCCGAAGTAGGCCGTATCCGCATCCTCGGCGATGCCGCGGGCACCGAAATTCTGATAGGCGAAGAGGGAGACTTTCAGGGGCCAGCGCTTGGAAGCCGTATTCTTCCACCAGGCCTGAAACTGGCCGATGTGGAAATCGGAGATCAGCCGGCCGTCTTCATCGAGGAAGTTGCTGACGTGATTTCCGTGAAGCTTCCCTTCAAGACTGAGATCGACGACGGCCTGCGGGTTTTCGAAGTACTCGAAACCAAGGCCCATGCCGAGGGAATCGGTCTCGCTGAGCAGGAAGGCCGAATTGAGCTGGATTCCGTAGAGCCAGGCCTCGGAGCTGCTCTTGTTTTCATCGAGGATGTAGTCATATCCGATGAGATCAACCGAAGCGTGGTCGGCAGGCTTGAAGTGGACACGGGCCATGATGCCTTCGGCGATGACGTCGGAGTCCCATTCCATATCCGAAACCACCCAGTCCTTCTTCGGATCCTTTTTCCCGGCCCAGAGGTCGAATGTGCCGGAAGGCCTCCACTGGAGGTTGGCCTGGGCGATGGAGAACTGATTCTTGTTGAAACCCTCGTCGAAGCTCTGGTTGTCCGAAACCGGGTTATCCGGATCTCCGCTCCGCAGCTGCATGGCGAATTTCAGATGCTCGGTGATGGCGGCCTCCAGGCCCAGGCGCAGGCGATAGCGGAATCGGAGTCGATTGCCGTCGTCAAAAAAGCCCTTCTCATGGGTATTTTCTGCCCGGAGCCTGAAGTCTCCGGCGAGCTTGATGCGCTCGCTCCATGTCGACCTTTTCGATGCGGGCGAGGTCGGAATCCTCGCTTCTGAAGGCGCCTTGCCGTTTTCTGCCACGGCTGTCGGCTGAGCGCCTGCAGATTCCACCTTGGCCTCGGCGCCGGGTTTTTCCTTCATCTGCTCATATTCCTTCTGGACGGCAGCGGCCTCATCCGCGCTGATCACGCCTCTTGCGACCAGCAGTTTGAGCAGAGGATCCATCGGCTCTGCAGATCCGGCGCTCACCGAAGCCATGATGAGCGTGATGATCACGATCACGAATCTCTTCCTCATTTTTCCCCCAATGGGCTCCGAGTTTCCGGCGTCGGAGCCCGGCTCATTGCACAGGCAGCGTGTAAAGATCGTGTGAAGTTGGTTCAGGCCAAATCCTGGAGCTCAAGTGCTGGAGTTTCTGCAGAAAGTTGAGAGGGCCATGGGGTTTCGATAGATTCGCGAATGAGCAAGAATTTGGAGGAGGAAGGATGTCGCCCGGACCAGGCACACCTCAGAAGGAATCTACTGGAGTGCCCTGTTGACTGAGGACGATCTCGTCAACGAGATGCTGATGGACTCGATCCAGTTTTCTCGAGAACCCTGCCCCCGGAAACAGCTACGAGCGGGCCCTGATCTCCTCCATACCCCCGAGGTAAGGCTGGAGGACTTCAGGAATCTGGACGCTTCCGTCGGCCCGCTGGTAGTTTTCCAGTACCGCCACCAGGGTGCGGCCGATGGCCAGACCGGAGCCGTTGAGGGTGTGGAGAAGTCGCGACTTCCCGCCGCCTGCCGGTTTGTAACGCAGGTGGGCCCGTCGGGCCTGGAAGTCGGTGAAAACCGAACAGGAGGAGATTTCACGATAGGCCTGCTGCCCGGGAAGCCAGACCTCCAGATCGTAGGTTTTGGCCGAAGAGAAACCGACATCGCCCGAACAGAGAGTCACCACGCGGTAGGGCAAGTTGAGCAGCTGGAGGATCTTCTCCGCGTGGGAGGTCAGCTCTTCCAGGCACTCCATGCTCTTCTCCGGCGGCGCCAGCTGGACCAGCTCGACCTTGTGAAACTGGTGCTGGCGAATCAGGCCGCGAACGTCCTTGCCGTATGAACCGGCCTCGGCGCGGAAGCAGGGGGTGAAGGCGCAGTATTTGATGGGGAGGTCTTCCTCGGGGAGAGTCTCGTCGCGGTGGTAGTTGGTGACGGGCACCTCGGCTGTCGGAATCAGGCTCAAATCGAAACCCTCGATATGAAAGAGATCTTCGGAAAACTTCGGCAGCTGACCGGTTCCGTAGAGCGAGGCATCGTTGACGAGGTAGGGAGTCAGCAACTCGGTGTAGCCGTGTTCGCGGGTGTGGATATCCAGCATGAAGGAAATCAGGGCGCGCTCCAGGGCGGCGCCGGGACCTCGCAAGACGGCGAATCGAGCGCCGGAGAGTTTGGTAGCCCGTTCGAAATCGAGGATTTCCAGAGCGGGCCCGAGATCCCAGTGAGCCTGGGCTTCGAAGTCAAAATCTGCGGCTTCGCCCCAGCGACGAATTTCAAGATTCGCCGATTCGTCGGCGCCTTCGGGGACCGAGTCATCCAGCATATTGGGAATCATCAGCTCAAGTCGGCCGACCTCGCGCTCCAGTTCGTTGCAGCGTTCCTCGATGGCCTTGATCTCATCGCCGATCCGGCTCATCTCGGCCTTGGCCGCCTCGGCTTCCTCTCGCTTTCCATCCCGAAAGAGCAGGCCGATCTCCTTGGAGCCCCTGTTCCGCCGGGCTTTGAGATCCTCGACTTTGACGAGGAGTTCCCGCCACTCCTGATCCACCTCACAGAGGCGATCCAGTGGTGCTTCGGTCCTGCGGGCCTGAAGCATGGCCCGGATGCGTTCGGGTTTTTTTCGATAGAGTTCTCTGGACAACATCATCGGCCTCCACTCGGGCTGAAGGATGGCGCATCCGGGCGCCGGGATCAAGCGGGAAGGGAAATCTTCCTCTTTTCCGGGTCTGAATGTTCCCGATAGAAGATGCTCATCTTTCCGATCAGGCCCACGCATTCGCAGCTGAGTTCCTGTTCGATCTTCTCAGTCGTCGCCTGGCGTTCGGGGCGCTCGGCCATGATCTGGATCTTGATCAGTTCGTGAGCCACGAGAGAGCGCTCAAGAGCCTCGATAACGGATGGGGACAGACCTTCCTTACCGATCTGGACCTGCGGCCGAAGCCCGTGGGCCAGTCCGCGGAGATATTTTCGTTGAGAACCCTTGAGCACGAGATACCACCTGTGTCGAAGTGTCGACTGTTTCCCGGTCGCTGCGGATTCTACACCATGTGAT
>JANTFG010000294.1 GCA_024763555.1 Thermoanaerobaculales bacterium | reverse complement strand
TCAGGAGTCGGGTTTTCCTGCACAGCGCTGGCTCTTTCCCTATCCGGACTACAAGACGCCTTCCCTCATTCTTTCGAAAGACGTCTTTGACCTGGAGCGCGGGGCGGAGATCGCCGACCAGCTCATCAGGCTTCCCGTCGAGGATTATGCCTATCCCCGGACGATGATCAGCGACGACCGGGCGGTCCATCGCAGCTTTCTCTCTGCCGGACTGGGGCCGGATGTCGCCAATTCCTTCCTCGTTCTGGCCTCGGCGGATGAAGAGGCCCTCAGAGGTCGGTGCCCCCAGGAAAAACTGGCCTGGCACCTTGGCGGAGAACGGCGGTCTCTTTTCAAGCGGCGGCACCTGCTGAGAAGCGGGGAGTCGGGCCTGCGGATGGAGTGTCATGGTGTTGGAAAGACGGGGCCGCGCCGAAGGGGCTGGCTGGAACAGCATCCGGACTCCATGGGGCCTTTCATCGAGGGGCGCAGCCTGGAACAGGAATTTCTCGAGGCCTGCACCCGGGCCGACGAGGAGATGCTGGTCGGGATTCTCAGAGAGTGGTCCGATCTCCTGCGTGCGGCTGCAGACAGAAGTGCGGGAGGCGCCCGCGTTATGCACCCGTTTACCCCCCGCCCTTCGGTGCCTGCCCTGCCTCCGGATATGGTCGACCTGAGCCTGTCGAATTTTATCCGCCCGAAAGAAGGGGCTCGGCCGGTCTACATTGATCGGGAGTGGGTGCTCGAGGGTGGTGTGGATCTGCAGCTCGCCGTGCTCCATGCTCTCTGGTTTCAGGCCCTTGATCTCGTCAGGGGCGGCGCCCGCCATCCCTGGCCGGAAGACCTCAGTGTCGATGATCTGTGTCTGAAGCTGGTTTCGGCGGCGGGTTTCGAGTTTGGGAAAGCGGATCTACGAAGCTTCTATCCGGTGGAAGCGGAGTTCCAGGCCCTGGTCTGTGATCGGGATGTCGAGGCCGTTTTCAGGGATCTCAGCTCTGCCGGTGAGAGGACGCTTGCGACCAGCGGTGCGCTCTGTCCTTTCCGCTGGACCGATCTTCCAGGGAGATGGTTGGAGTCCGCCGGTTGCTGAGCCTCTTTCGGATTGAGAACGGATCTGAGGTTTCTGATGTATATTGGTCGCTGAGAATATGTCTCGGAAATTGAGGAGGTCAAGATGGAAGAATCGAATGAAACTCAAGGTCAGGCGACTCCGCCCCCGCCGCCGGCAGCTCCGCCGGTAGCTCCGACGCCCCCGGCTCCATCCCCGTCGGGTGGGAAGGTCTCGGAAAATCGCACCTTGATGGTGGTGTTGTCCTATCTGGGTCTGCTTGCGCTGATCCCACTTCTGATGGAAAAGGAAGATACCGAGGTCCAGTGGCACGCGAAGCATGGGCTGGTGCTGATGGTGGCCGAGATCATCCTCTTCGTCGTCCTGCAGATCGTCATCATGGTGGTCGGCGCGATCAGCGGAGGTCTGGGCTGCATTCTGGGCCTGCTTTTCCCGCTGGTGACTCTGGCGATCCTGGTACTTCACATTCTCTGCATCGTCAAGGGTGTCAAGGGAGAGCGCTTCCTCGTTCCCGGGATCAGTGAGTTTGCCGATCGTTTCTGAGGAATAGGACATGCGGCGGTGGATTTTCACATTTGCCGCCTTCCTGCTGTTGTGTGCTGCGGCGCTTGGGATCAGTAGGCCTCCGGGCCGGAAGCTGGTGGCGGACGCCGCCGTCTCTGCTATTGAGTTGTATCAGCACCGGGTGTCGGGGAAAACCCCCGGCATCCGGTGTCGTTTTAAGCCGACCTGCAGTTCTTACGCGAAGATCTGCATCAGGCGTTTCGGTCCCTTCAGGGGTTCATGGCTGGCCTTGAGGAGAATTCTACGATGCGGTCCCTGGGTTGAGAAAGGGAGGAGGGATCCACCGCCTCCGGCACCTCGTGAATGAGGCTGGATCCGGAGGGACGCAGCCGGGAGCCGAAACCGCATCCGGAGCGGCAGAAAGATTCCGAAGCCGGCTCTGACGCCCGAAACGCGAAGCTGACCTGACAGAGTTGGACTCGAAGTGGTCGGGATTCCCACCGACGCATCGGTTTCGGCCACGGCCGTCCCGGCCCAAGCATTCCGCGTGAAGAACCACGGCCGTCCCAGCTCCGGCATCGGCTCCGGATGCGGCTCCTGCTCCTGCTCCTGGCTCTGGTCCGGCCCCCGCTCCGGCTCCGACTCGCGGCTTCGGATGTAGGACTCCGGCATCGGCTCCAGCCCCTGCCCCTGTTCCCGAACCAGCCCTGCTCTCAGCTCCGTACGTCGGGCTGAGAGAGCCCCAAAGCGCTGTGGGATTGCGGGCTTCGCCGGCCCCCGGCTCCGAGGGCGCCTCCGTCGCCTTCCATCTCATTCGGCATTGCATCCGCGGCCGGGTCAGCCTATGCTGCTCAGGGCGCCTCATGGTTGCACCGGGGGAATTATGCATCTGTACGAACATCTCATTCCTGATCGAGTCCTCATAGCTCCGGCGGTGTCCGGGCGGAGCGAGCTTTTTCATCGTTTTGGAGAGGTTTTTGAAGATACCGGAATCGTTGATTCCGCGGAGGCCGTGTCTCGGCGGCTGGAGGAAAGGGAACGTATTCTCTCGACCGGAATTGGTCTGGGCGTCGCGATTCCCCATGCACAGGTACCAGGAATCGGGGCCCTCTTTATGGCGGCTTCGGTTCATCCCGACAATCTTGACTATCCCTCTCTTGACGATGAGCCGATTCGCCTGGTTTTCTGTCTTATTGGAGATACCGATACCGCTGCCGATCATCTCGCCGGCCTTGCGCGGCTGGCCCGACTGGCCCGCAGAGGCCTGGGGCGTCTCGTGGAATCGACCAGCGGCGAGGCCTTTATCAAGGCTCTCAAGGAACTCGAGGAGGGGTGAGTGTTTCTCATCGGGGTCGTCATTCATCGTGAGGAACTCCTCGACGAGATCCTGTCGATGCTGGTGGAATCAGAACTCCCGGATGCGGTCGTGATCGAGAGTCGCTCGGGACTGGAGTTGCTTGAGCGGGATCTCCCGATTTTTGCGGGTCTTCGCTCCATCATGCCGGGCGGGATGGATTTCAGCAGACTGATTCTCTGTGTCGTTGAGGAGGAAGTCCACGGGCAGGAAGCCCTGGCTCTGATTCGGCAGCTGGGCTCGGGTGAAAAGCCCCAGGGAGAAGCGCGGAACACGGCCTTTCTTCTTCCGCTTTCCGGTGTGGAGCATTTCTGAGGTGGCCGCGAAGGAGCTGATGATGGACGAAACAGCTGGCCTGGGAAAAATGCCCGAGGGGAAAATCCCCGAACTCTCGTTGATGATGCCGGCCTATAACGAGGAGGAGGTCCTTCCCCTGGCGATGAAAGAAGCCTTCGAGGCTCTTGAGGCACAGGTCAGGGACTGGGAGCTTCTGATCGTTGACGATGGTTCAACCGACCGGACCCCGGAAATTCTCGATGAATGGGTTTCGAGAGATTCCCGGGTTCGAGTTGTGACCAATCGGCCCAATCGGGGCTATTCCCGGGCGCTGATCCGCGGTTTTCTTGCCTGTGAGAAGGATGTCATCTTCTACACCGATGCGGATGCCCAGTTCGATCTGATGCAGATGTCTGAGCTCTATCCTCTGATTGCGGATGCGGACATGGTTGCGGGATATCGGACGGGACGTCAGGATCCCTGGTTCCGCCTGGTGACCTCCGCCGTCTACAACTTCATCCAGGCTCGGGTACTCAAGGTGCGGGCGAGAGACGTCAACTGCGCTTTCAAGTTCTTCAGAAAGAGCTTCTTCGAGAAGATCAGGCTGGAAAGTGACGGTTTTCTCATTGATGCGGAACTTTATGCGCGGGCTGACCGGGCCGGCCTCCGATGGGCGCAGGGCCCTGTTCGCCACCGCCCCAGAGTGGAGGGCTCGACGACCGTCAAGGTCGGAACCATCCGCGAAACCCTCAGCGAGTTGATGCGCCTGAAGAGGATGCTGGATTGATGGTGTCAAAGACTCGGGGGGATTCCTTCTGGAGAACTCTATTCCGGATCTCCCTTGGAGGATGGGCACTCCTTCACGTCCTCTTCGCGGTCATGACGCCGGTTTCCGGAGACGAAGCCTATTATTGGGATTGTGCCCGGCATCTGGACTGGTGCTCTTTCGATCAGCCCCTGCTGATGATCTGGAGCATGAATCCTTTCCGCTGGATTTTTGGGGAGGTTTCCCTCGCGGTCCGGGCGCCGGCGATTCTTGCCTCTTTGCTGCTTGGGATCTTTCTGCTTGGCCTTCTGAGACGATTCGGGGGAAACTACAGGGAAGCGACCCTGGCTTATTTTCTCCTGCACGCGATGCCTCTTTTCTTCCTGGGTTCCTTCTATGAATCGACCGATATCGGGATGTCGGCGGCCTATCTGGCGGCGGCCTGGGCGGCGGTGGCCATTGCCCAGGGCGACAGAAGAGGCTGGTGGGGCTTCGGTATCGCGACGGGCCTGGGTTTTCTCGCCAAGTTTCCCGT
>JANTFG010000293.1 GCA_024763555.1 Thermoanaerobaculales bacterium | reverse complement strand
ATGGCCATGAATGTTGATGGCGGAATAGAGAAACTCTCTTTCCCTTTCATCGAGATCTTCAATGCTGTTGATGAGTCTGCGGTTCTTCTCAAACATTTCGCCTCCTGAAGCTTTCAGGCCCGATCAGGCCAGGATGATGTCTTTGACAATAAGAATGACTGCAATCAGCAACAGGATGACGGCAAAGATCCTCTTCACGGCAGTGGATTTCAGGCGGGTCGCCATGAGCCGGGAGCCCAGCTGAGACCCTGCAAAGACCGCCAGAACACAGGCCGTCCACAGTCCCCAGTCCGGCCGGGCGGCCGTCGCCAGATGCGAGAGAAAACTCGCAATACCACCAAAACTGATGGCCAGCGCAGAGGTTGCCGCCGCAGTCTTGGCGGAAATTCCCGCCATGTAGAGGAGAGGAACGACAAAAGAGCCGCCGCCGCGTCCGATCAGCCCGGCAAGAAAGCCCACGCCTCCCCCACCGATCAGGCCGAGAAGGGTCCTGCCACCCCTGTTGAGCTTGTTTTCCGGCTGCCATCCGACCCACATCAGGATCCCGGAGATCAGGGTAAACAGTGCAAATACGAAGATCAGCGCCTTTGTTGGAACGATGGTATTGATCAGGGCGCCCAGGGGTGCGGCGATCATCATCGTCAGGCCGAAGAGCAGGCCGATTCTCCAGTCGATCATCTTTTCCCTGGCATATGTCACGGCGGCCGACCCGCTGTTGACGACGTTGAGCAGCATTCCAAGGGGAATGGCGGCGGTCTTGAAGTCCAGGCCGAACCAGAAGAGAACCGGGACATAAAGCTGTGAGCCGCCCATTCCAAGCATTGAAAAGAGGAATGCAATGAAGAAGAAAATCGTGGGAATCAGAACGAAACTCATCTTCTCCCCGTTTTCTGCTCCCGAAGGGCGATTGCACAGCTGTCCCGATCCTCCGCCGCAGCCTGCTTGAGATCGGAACGCAGCGTATCATCCTCCAGAAGTTCCCCCCGGAGGAGATCCAGCAGACGCCTGATGAAGGGGTCGTCTGAAATTCGGTATGTGATCCAGCGCCCATCCTTCTCGCCGATGAGAATTCCTGCGTAGCTCAGCTGTTTCAGATGGCTGGACAGAGTCGAGAGGGCGATATCCAGAACCGAAGCCAGCTCACAGACGCACATGGGTCGCTGTGAGAGCATCATCACGATCCTGAACCTGTTCTCTTCTCCGAGGCTTTTCATGATCTGGATCACCCGGCGCATCAGCCCTCCCGTCTCGACATTTCGTAATATATCGAAATCCGAATATGGCGTCAAGAGGAACTGGATTACCAATGGAGACCGGATGGATTCTCAGTTTCAGATCAACTCCAGCTCACCTGCGCCATTCCCCAATCGTCGACGACTGATCGGCCTTTCCTGAGTGGCATCTGCTGACCCTGTCTCGTGTTCGTGAAGCACTTCTTCCCCAGCGGTCAACATATGCAGAGGGAGGAATGGAAGACCAAAACACAGAAGACAGCTCACAACGGATTTCATGGATTTCAAGGATTTTTCTCAGGCCCCGCCCTGTCAAGGCGCTCCCTGCAGAGCCGCTTTCAGAATCTTGAGCACCTCATTCTGGGCCGCAACGCACTCCGGACTGTGGTGGGTGCAATCCACGACGCTCTCCGATACGGCCCCTTCGAGATGGGCGCTCTTGAGCGACACGACACCGTCGGTGATGCCTTCCGGCTTCTCGGGACCCTGATTCCCGATGATTGTGTAGTAGGGCAGATCCGCCTCGATCGGCAGCGCGGCGAAAGCCTTCATGATGGGATTCGAAGGTCTTAAAGCTCCCACCGCATCAACTCCGCCTTTAAGAAAGATATCCCGCATCTCCGGCTGGAGCAGCTCAGGATGACTCCCCGCGATACCCTTTAACATCGCGGCAAAGGGCTTGGGGAGCTTCACGAGGACGGAGCCGATCTCCCCGATCAGGCTCCTTGCGAGACGAGCGCCGTGCTGGGGAGTCGACATGAAAATAACCCGCCCCACGCGCGGATCGGGACTGAAGAACAGGGCGCGTTTCAAGTTCCCGAGGGTCTCAGGATCAAAATCTGCTGCACCGACCGGCTGAGAGAAAATGGTATTCCAGAGCGCATTCCCGCTCGAGGCGACCATTGTCTTCGCCAGCAGACCTCCCATGCTGTGCGCGATCAGCACCAGCCCCTCATCCCCTCCGGGCACAATCCCAAGTTCATCCAGTGCGGCGCCAAGCGACTCCCGGAACATCGCCGCGGTCCAGAGGAAAGGCTCGCCGCTGGGATACATGAAATACCACAGCTGGTATCGCTCTCGAAGCAGCGGGTCTCCGTGAATGCGATTTGTCAGGGCCAGCCAGATCGAGGGATCCGACCAGAGCCCGTGAATCATCACGATCGGGATCTTTTCCGGATCAAAGGGCTCCATCATGATAAGACGGTGTTCGGATCGCGTCTTTCCGGGATGAAACATCTCCTTCGAACCCAGCTTCTGCATCTCCTTTTCGCCTTTTTCCGCCAGCAGCGCCAGGGGCGCCGTGAAATCCGCCGCGAGTGGCGCGTGGATTTTCCCGAGGCTGATCGAAGGATGCTTGAGAGGATTTGAGAGCCGGAGGCTGAATTCCGGGCGCCCCTCGATGCCCTCCTCGACATCGAGAGTCGCCGTCACCGCCACCGAGAGTCCCTTGGGCGGGAAGTAATGCGATTCCGAGAATCGGGATCTCCTCGGAATCAGTCCCACCAATGGAGCCCCGAGTCCGTAACGAATGAAGCGATCACGAAAACCGATGACCTCGAGGCGATCCACTGCGGCCAGTTCCTCAAAATCCCCGAGTTTCCAGTCCCCGGAATCAAGGCGCAGATCACCATATTCTCCATCAGGATCCTGCTTCCAGAATACGATCTCCACGACCCGGGCTACAACTTCGTCATACATCATGGTCGCCCAGGCGAACCTCTGATCGAAACCAGGTGGTGGATCTCCAGGCTCCCGTTCACCAAGATAATTCAAGGCCCGCTGCGAGCACTTCAGAAGCAGTGGCAGCGATGCGAAATGCCCCTGATGAGACTCCCTGCGCGCCCTGAGGAAGCTCAGCTCCAGGGCCGCAAAACGTTCGGCGGCGGTTGGAGATTTCAGAGCATCCAGAACCCGGACGCAATAGGCAGTCTGTGGCTTCCAGAGATCTTCGAGGCCATAGCGGCGGAGGATCTCTATCGTCCCCGGGCTCGGCTCATTCGAAGCCGGCGCGGCCGTCTGCAGCCAGGCATAGGTTACCATCGGCGAACTGCTCCCCACCCGATGCGAACTCGCACAACCACCCGAGAAGAAGAGCATGCTCAACAGTACCGGAAAGAAAAGCGAATTCCAGTGCAGACGGGGAAGTCTCATTGCATTGATCATACCGCACTCGGGATCCTGACCTTGCGCCGACGCATCAGCTCCCGCTGCGCGGCCACTGTCAGAAAGCGACTGCGATTATTTTCCCGGAGATCGATTTCTTCAACGATCTCCTCAGGAAGACTGATGGTCACACGTCTCATCTGCGACTCCTTCGAGTATGGTCAACTCATACTCGGAGAACAGCTGTAAGCCGCTGCCGGCAGGAGAGAATTCTGCCTTCAGGCCAGCTCTCTCGTATCGCAGTGCTCGACACCCGCTTCGAGCTGTAAGGTGGCATGATTGATGTCGAATTCCTCATCGAGGAGTCTTGAAAGCTCCCGGCGAAGTTCCGCAGCCCGGCTCAATTCCTGGTCCAGGACCACGACGTGCGCCTCGAAGTGCAGATCATGCTCCGAGAGCTGCCAGAAATGAATGTGATGCACACCCTCGACACCGCTGATCGAGAGGAGTCGATTCCGGATCTCCTCCAGGGACACGCCTTCAGGCGCCGCCAGTAGCATCATCCCGACCGAGGTCCAGACAATCCCCAGACTCTCTTTGAGGACATAAAGGGCGATGGCGATGGTCAGGATGGGATCGATCCACGAGATCCTCCACCAGGATATGGCAAGTCCTCCGAGGATCACTGCAAGGGAGGACAGGGCATCGGAGAAGAGATGCAGGTAGGCCGCCCTGAGATTGAGGTTCTGCTTCGACCCGCGTCGAAGAAGCAGGGTTCCAAGGACATTGGCGGCGAGTCCCACCGCAGCGACTGCCGCCATCAGTCCTCCGGCGACAGGCTCAGGATGCATCAGGCGCCTGCCGCTTTCGACAAAGAGATAGACACTGATCGCCACCAGGCTCCCGGCATTGATCACCGCCGTCAGAAGCTCCGCTCGCTTGAGGCCGAAGGTGAAACGATCGCTGCGTGGCCGGGCGGCAATCCGGATCGCCAGCCAGGCAATGATCACCGCCACACCGTCACTGAAGTTGTGCAGGGCATCGGAAATCAGGGAGAGACTCCCGGAGAGAATCCCACCGATGATTTCGGCAATCGTGATCACAAAGTTGAGGCCGACGACGACGGCCAGGCGCCCCCCGCTTTCCGGCGCCTCATGATGATG
>JANTFG010000292.1 GCA_024763555.1 Thermoanaerobaculales bacterium | reverse complement strand
AGTTCCTTCGTGTTGTCTCAAACATCATTCCTCCTCAGCGCCACATGGATTCCGGACTGTTGAGAATGAGAGCGACCATGGTCCGCAGGCGAGTCTGAACCTCCTCATGCTCTCCGAGGCCGAGATCGACGTTCGTCAGATGACCCTGCGCCATGAAATCTACGATTTCCTGTCCTTCGCCGGCGGTCATCTCCCGACCCAGACAGCGGTTGATCCAGAACTCTGCCAGCTCCTCCGCGCTTCCCAGGCCCCCCGGCGTCGCCTCAAGGACATCGAAAGGATAGATGCCTGAGTCAGAGGGAAACTCAAGGTTGCTGATCGTATTGATAAATCGCCAGCCCATGACGAGGGGGTTGGAACCGATCCAGTGGGACTTTGAATCCGGGTAGCCCGTCGGAGGTCTCCACTCGAAGGGCATCCGCCCGGTCTCGGAAAAGAGCCAGCTGAGGATATTGCTGAGATCGACATCGAGATCCATGGAAAAATCGGGGTTCATCGCACGCATCGCCGAGACAACTCTCTCGAAGGGGTTCTTGATCTTCTCACCCCAGGTGGTCTTAAAGTCATCCGAGAGAAGAAGGCTCCGTACCGTCAGTTTCAGCTGATCCATCGAAGCGCTGCCGGCGTGAAAGACATCGGCCACCTGATCGACAAGAGCCTGCGGCGGATGATCGGAAACCAGTCTCCGGCAGAGCTTTCCACTGATAAACTGCGCCACTCCCTGGTGAACCGCGAGACGGTCGAAAACTCGTCTCACATCCTCCAGCGGAGGCAGTCCGGCGGGTATTGAGAGACCGAGAACCGTCTTGGCTCCGGGGTCGTGCCAGTCGGCCCGGTAGAGGAATTCACCCGAAGTTTCATCAACGGACCAGCCCGTCAGGCAACGGGCCAGCTCTCTGACATCCTCGTCCACATATCCGATGGGCAGACCGTCGTCGCCAGCGGGAACCGATGCAGCCGGGATCGCACCGAGGTAATTCTCCTCGCCCAGCGCATGAAGTTCCAGGACCTCCCGGGCAAAGTTCTCGTTGGGCCCCTCGGCCTGGCTGTACACATTGTCCAGGTAATAGAGCATCGAGGTCGAGGCCGTCACATCCTCCAGCATCTGCCTGAAGGAACCGAGAAAATTCGCCCTGATGACCTCCCGGTCATAATGAACGAAAACCGGGCCCGCCTCATAATGCCAGCCGTAGATATTGAAGTGGTTGTGCCAGAAATCCACCAGCACCTCAGCGAGTTGGGCCTTTGCATACACGGCGCGCAGGAAGACCGACGCCTGGGTTTCCATGAAGGGGCGCATCCGCTGATCCCATTCGAGATTCTCCGGAAGCTCGTGATCGACCCAGAGCTGGTTCAGGCTCTTGTCCAGGGTTGTATAGTTGGAGGCAGCCAGGCGGGCCTGCAGTTCCGATTCGTCAATCGAATCCGGGTCGAGCTGTTCGTCCACCCAGGCTTCGAGCCGGGACTCATCGTCTGCGCCGAGCGAGAGAAAATGCTCGTGATCTCCCGGGGCAGGGCCGAAGGCGAGCCGGTGCATCACCACGTTTTCGATCCCAGGGAAAAGCGGGGCCGCCTTTGCCCCGGCCCGTGATCTCAAAGCTGCCGACCTCAGCGGTCTCGCCTTCCAGCGGGAACTCAGCCTCTCCAGAAATGCCCGGGACCTTCGTCGGAGACCTTCCGACCTCGCCCTATGCCCATGGCCCGATTTCATGTCTCTCAGACTCTTCATGGCTGCGCCTCCCCTTGTCACCCGAGGGTTTCTGATACTGAGAATAGGCCCTGAATCGAAATCTCACTGTGATCGGGCTCACTCCCCGCTATACTCCCTCCATGAAAGGTGCCGGAGGATGAAGCGGACACCGCGGAGGCGGCGGGTCTTCCTGGAGGATGGCTGGAGCTTTCTTCGGGGGCGGGTCAAGAAGGCCTGGCTTCGTGCCGAGATCGGAGGCGGCGAGCACATCCGCCTGCCCCACTCCTGGAATGAAGAGGACACCTGGGATTCCGGCCATTCTTCTTTCCGTGGAAAGGGAGGCTACCGCTGCGTCTTCCATCTTCCCGACGATGGGCGGCGCTACCGCCTCGTCGCCGAAGGCTATTTCGGCTTGACCGAGATCTTCCTCGACGGCAGGAAGATCGCCCGCGTCGACCCCCAGTTCCTGGGGTGGAAAATCCCCCTGGATCCACGAATGAAGCCGGGCGCTCATCTCCTCGGCCTCCGGATGGACAATAAATTCCGACGCGGCGTACTTCCGGAAAAAAGAATGCCCGACTTCATCCTCCACGGAGGGCTCTCCGCCCGGGTGTACCTGGAGGAAGTACCGCCGATCCACCTTGGGGAAGAAGATCTTCTGCTCAGGTGGGAGCGCAGGGACGAAAACTGGGAGATCGGGCTTTCAGGCCGAATCGAGGCTCAAGAGTTCTCTGAGGAGGCGCTCGAAATCTCCTGGGCGATTGAAGATCTCGAGGGAGAACTCGTCGACGTTTCCAATGCCCGGGAAATCGAGACCGACCCGAACGGCCTGGTCTTCTCCGACAGGCTCTCCTGCCATGAGCTGGAGCCCTGGTCGCCGTCCTCGCCGCATCTCTACATGGCTCGGGTCTACCTCTGGCATCAGGACGAGATCATCGATGAGGTCCTTCTGCGCTTCGGTCTGACAGAAGCCGAATTCCGTCCGGAGGAGGGTTTCTTCCTCAACGGAGAGCGTCTCGAACTCTGCGGCGTCAACCGGCATGAGTCGATGCCGGGATTCGGCAAGGCGCTCCCGGACGAAATCCAGCGCCTGGATGCGGAAAGCATCAAGAATCTCGGCGCAAATTTCGTCCGCCTGTCCCACTATCCCCAGTCGGAAGTCTTCCTCGACGCCTGCGATGAGCTGGGCTTGATGGTCTACGCCGAGATCGCCACCTGGAAGAGCGTCTCCTCCCGCAGGAGTTTCCGGAGCGCAGCTCTCCGGCAGATGGAATCGATGATCCTTCGTGACAGGCATCGGCCCTCCATCCTTCTCTGGGGCATGGGGAATGAGAGCCGCTCGGCACGGGCCTACAAAGAACTCGGCGAACTGATCCACGAACTCGATCCGCTCAGGCCCTCGATCTATGCCGAGAACCATCTCTACAGGGCACGGAGACAGAAGACGCTGGGGCTGGCAGATGTCTGGGGCGTCAACTACGAACTGGATGTTCTCGATGATGCCCGGGAAGCCTCGCTCCTGAAAAACGTCCTCGTTTCCGAATGCTGCAACTTCCCCCATTCCCTTCGAGGGGACGAGGAAGCTGAAATAAAGCAACTCGCCGTCATCTTGCGGGACTGGGAGATCATGGCGGACCACCCCTGGATCGCAGGTTATGCGGTCTGGTGTTTCGCGGATTACGCGACTGAGTACCGCAGACGTGTTCATCGACTGGCCGGGCTCTTCGACGCCTGGCGACAGCCGAAGATGGCAGCCGCGCTCTTCCGCGCGCGGCATTCAAAGAAGAGAGTCCTCGCCCTCTTCGTCACGGGAAGCCCGCCTGAGGCGCCCCCCTCCCGCTTCCGCCGGGAGATCGGGACAAAGACCCCCGAGGGCTCGACGCTGCATCTCTTCACCAACGCGTCCACGCTGGAGATTCGCCTCGATGAGCAGATCTCGACAGTGGAGATCAGTACGCCGCATACCCTCCTCCACCTGCCGGAGTTCCCGGAGAAGATCCAGGCGCGGGCGCCGGATTCCGGACTTCAGGCATCCTGGAGGAATGCTGGCCCGGCGACCCGGATCGAGATTTCAGCACCTGAATCTCCGATCCGGCCAGGCGCCACCTTTCCAATTCAGCTCCGGATCTGCGACGCCGAGGGAATCCCGGTCCCGGCTTTTTCGGGGGAACTCAGGCTCAGGGTTCATGGACCGGCACGGCTCCGAAGCTTCAACCCGGAAGGACTCGTGAAAATCAGCCGGGGCGAGGGCCGCGTCTTCATCACGGCATCCGGACAACCCGCTGAAATCGACATTCAGGCTGCCGGCGCCGGGCTTCCCTCAGAGGCCGTCCGAATCTCAATGGCACACTCCGAAGAGCACTTCTGACACAGGATCTTCTTATTTCGGCCATCTCAGGGCCGGAGTACGGGCCGGAACAGAGCCGGGTCCACAACGCCGCTGCCGCCTTCTCGGGGAGAAACCGGAAAATCAGAGAGAAAACCGACGAGTTCCGGAATCTTCCCGTCCACCAGATGGTTTTACTGGAGGTGAACCTACTCTCAAGGTTATAAAATGGCTTATCACGGAGGATGAGTATGCGACATGAGGGCGGAAAAACCTGTATCAAACGTTTAAAACTCCAGCTGACCAGTCGGCCCGGCTCCCTTGGCCTGCTGACGACCCTCGTCGGAGAACTCGGCGGGCGGGTTGGGGAGATCACAACCGTCCGCATCGTCCGGGACGGGAGTATCCGTGACGTTGATGTCAGTGTGTCCAATGAAGAGGTCTTCGATCATCTCTGCGACCGGATCCGCGAGTTGGACGGAGTCGATCTCATCTCGGTCCTCGACGTCGTCCGGGAGCAGCACACCGGGGGCAAGGTTCGGGTGTGCTCCCGCCGCCCGCTCGAGAATGCCGA
>JANTFG010000291.1 GCA_024763555.1 Thermoanaerobaculales bacterium | reverse complement strand
CGGCGTCTTCGGTGCGGGACTTGTGGTAGGCACCGGCATCCTCCTCGGTCTCTTCCGCTACCAGGACCGGCTGATTGAGATTCTCGTCTGGCCCGTCACACGACTCAGGCGCTCCTGGGCCAAGCCCCTTTCCAACTTCTTTCACCACTTCATGGACGGGCTGAGGATTCTTCAGCGTCCCCGCGACCTCCTCTGGGTGCTGCTGAGTTCAGTGCTGATCTGGGTTCTGATTTTCCTCCAGGCCGATTTCACCCTTCTGGCTTTCGATATCCACCTTCCACTGCGGGCGACCTACCTGCTGGTCACGCTGACGGTTCTCGGGCTCGCCGTTCCCACTCCGGGCGGGGCCGGCGGTTTCCACGCCCTGCTTAAGGGTGGGCTGACCGGCTTTTTCGGGATTGAAACTAATCTCGCTACCGGCGTCGCCATCGCCTACCATGCCGTCTGTTTCTATCCCATTACACTGGTCGGCCTGATTTGCATTCCGATCTTTGGTATCTCCCTCAAAAAGGCCGCCTCCACCGTACAGGAGGAGGGGCAGGAGGAAGAGGAGGTATGAGGTGCCCCTACTGCGCCGGGCATGAGAGCCGGGTGATCGACTCCCGGGATATCCGGGAGAGTAATGAGATCCGCAGACGGCGAGAATGTTCCTCCTGTGGCCGCCGTTTCACGACCTACGAGCGGGTGGAAGAAGTCCCGGCGACGGTGGTCAAACGGGACGGACGGCGGGAGGCTTTTGATCGGGACAAGCTTCTCAACGGCCTGATCCGGGCCTGCGAAAAACGTCCGGTGGCTCGCGCGGACCTTGTTCGGATCGTCGATCACGTCGAGGCGGCTTTTGCCGCCCGCGCCGTCAGGGAAATGTCTTCCGAGGAGATCGGGGCAATTCTCATCGAGGAGCTTCGTGCCCTCGACCAGGTCGCCTACGTCCGTTTTGCTTCGGTCTACCGGCGTTTCGAAGATATCAGCCAGTTCATGGATGAACTCCAGCGACTCCGCGAAGGTCGGGAGACCGAGACCGAGTAAGTGAAACCCGGGACACGCCTTCCCGGCGAAGAGAAAATCCCGAGCTCATCATGCTTCAGTTCCCGCACTACATGCAAACTTGCTGTGGTCTGTCAGGCAACTCCTGAGTCGTTTCCGGCGCACCGGATATGGGCCTCAGCGTTTTGATGCGAAGAACTCGATCGTTTTTTTCAGGCCATCCTCGAGTTTGACCTTCGGTTCCCAGTCCAGGACGGCCCGCGCCTTCGTAATATCGGGCTGGCGAACCTTGGGGTCGTCCTCCGGCAGCTCCGTAAAGATGATCTCCGAGCCGGACTTTGTCAGGCGAATGATCTCCCGGGCGAACTCCAGCACCGTCATTTCGCTGGGGTTTCCGATATTCGTCGGTTCATGTTCGTCCGAGAGCAGGAGGCGATAGATGCCTTCGATGAGGTCATCCACATAGCAGAAAGAACGGGTCTGAGATCCGTCCCCGAAACAGGTCAGCGGATCTCCATCGAGTGCCTGGGTAATGAATGTCGGCACCACCCGCCCGTCACCGGCCCGCATCCTTGCTCCGTAGGTATTGAAGATCCGGACAATGCGGGTGTCCACGCTGTGATGCCGATGATAGGCCATCGTCATGGCCTCGGCAAAACGTTTGGCCTCGTCGTAAACTCCCCGGGGGCCGACGGGATTGACATTACCCCAGTAGCTCTCCGGCTGGGGATGAACCAGGGGATCACCGTAGGTCTCCGAAGTCGAGGCCAGGAGGAAGGTCGCGCCTTTGCGCTTGGCAAGCCCAAGGGCCTTGTGGGTTCCCAGAGAGCCGACTTTCAGAGTCTGAATCGGCAGCTTGAGATAATCGATCGGTGAAGCCGGCGAGGCAAAGTGGAGGATATAGTCCAGGCGCCCGGGAACATCGATAAAATTGGTCACGTCGTACTGGACGAAGACGAAACCCTTACGTCCAAAGAGATGCTCGACATTCTCGACAGTCCCCGTGATGAGGTTGTCCATGCAGACGACCTCCATCCCCTCATTGAGCAGACGCTCACAGAGATGGGACCCGAGAAATCCGGCGCCGCCGGTCACCAGTGCGCGTTTGGAATCACCCATAGAACCTCCGGTGGGAGAAAGTACCACAGAATCGCCCAGGCAGGCGTGGAAACCCGGAGCCGCGAGCCGAGACCGGAGCGGGAGTCGCAAGCCGAAACCGGGGACAGGATCCGATTCCGCGGCCGGGTGCCGAGCCCGAAAGGAGATGCTGGGCCGGCAGATTTATGCTCGAAGTGGTCGGACATCCCACGACCGCACAGGTTTTGGCAACCATCCCCCGGCACCGGCCCCCCTCCGGCTCGGGATACCAAGGTTGTGCTCGGCCCATGTATTCCGCTCAAAGAACCACGATCCCACCGGCTCCGGATGCGGCTCCAGCTCCCGCTCCGGCTTCGGTTCCTGGCCCTGCCCCGGTTTCGGCTCTCCGTTCCCTCCCCTGCTCCTGTTCCTAACCCGCTCCCGCTCCGGCTCGGGCTTCGACTCCGGCTCCGGCATCGGCTTCGGATCTGCGGTTCCGGCTCGGGCTCCGGCCCCGGTTTTGGTCCCCCGCTCCGGCTCCTGCATTGGTCTGCTGTTCCGGCTCCTGCCCTGCTCTCGGACCCGGCATCGGCTCCGGATGTGCGGCTCCGGTCCCGGTCTCGGCCCTCCGCTTCTTCTCCCTCGTCCTATTCCGGCTCGACCAGTGCCGCCTTCGCCATCCGCTTGACGCCCTCCAGATCCTCCATTTTGTCCTCGGATTTCAGCACGTGCCACTCGACCTTGAGCTTCGAGAGAAGTTCATCCAGGTGCTGCCAGGCATCCCGATGACTGACCGGTTTCCCTTCTCTCGTCCGCCACCCTCGGGCCTTCCACCCGCGGACCCAGGTCGTTGCACCCTCCTTGAGGTAATCCGAGGCGGTGTAAACGTGAAGGTGGAGCGGACGTTTGAGAGCCTCCAAAGCCCCGATTGCGCCGAGGATATGCAATCGGTTGGGCGAGCTGTCCTTCTCCACGCCCTTGAGATCCCGTTCGTGCTCCTGATATCTCAGGAGAGCCGCCCACGCGCCACGCTTTCTCGTCCCCGAATAGGCGACACCCAGGATAATATGCACGGCATCCGGATCCTCGATGAGGCCATCAAAACCCGGTATGGCCTCAGATGCCAGCTGATCCACCCTTTCGTTCCAGCGGTCGCCCGCATGACCTTTGACCCAGTGCCATCTGATGCGATGTCGGGCGATCGCCTCATCGAGTTCTCTCCAGAGCTCCTCGTTCTTCACGGCCGAGCCCGAGGCCGTGCGCCATCCCCGTCTCTTCCACGAGGCCATCCATTCCTCGACGCCCTTTCGGAGGTATTCGGAGTCGGTATACAAGTCGATCTCGGCCGGTTCTGCGAGCTTGTTCAAGGCCTCGATCGCCGCCCGCAGCTCCATCCGGTTATTCGTGGCCTGCTCTTCGGCGCCCGAGATTTCCTCGGGCGCCTGCCCGGGTCTGAGAATGATTGCGCCCCATCCCCCGGGCCCGGGATTGGGTCGACATCCGCCGTCGGTGTAGATCGTCAGCTTTTTCATGCGCGCAGGATATACCCACTGTGGGCCCAGATGAAGAAAATTAGTCTCCCGCTTCTCCGAAAAGCTTCAAGGTTGAACTCAATGCCAACGGCTGACATCTCCACTCTCGAATCCATCGATGAACAAACGGCAGGAGGCGAGATCAAAGACCTTGAGGCCCTTATCGCGATCTGCAACATAGGCATATAGCCCGCTGACGGCAATATCCAGGGCAATCCCGTCGGTATCAAGCACACCGACGTCCACAGGGTTGGCAGAATCCGAGACGTCGATCACGCGCATCCCGTTCGAACCATCGGCGACATAGGCGAATCGGGCATCGTTGGCCACCGCGTTGCAATGTGTGGCGGGGCTCGCGGGATGCCAGTAACCAAGCTCGACCGGCGCCGAGGCTGTCGAGACGTCGACCACCCTCAGACCACGATCATTATCCGCAACGAGGACCCGATGAGCTTCGACTGCGACACCGAAGGCATATCCCGGGGTCGTGAGAGAACCGACATCCTGTGGATTCGAGGGATCTGAAATATCAATCACATGAAAAAAATCCGTCTCGGCTGCCACGTAGGCATAGGAACCCGCAACGACGACGTCGCTGACGTCCCCGTCAAGATCGATGGATCCGACAAAGGTGGGCGAGGCCGGATTCGTAATATTGAGAATATCCAGACCCTCGGCATCGGCCGCAACATAGGCGTAATTGCCGGAGAGCGCCACATCCACGGCCAGGCCGGTCATATTGTACGAACCGACCAGGCTGGGCGAAGCGGGATTGGCGACTGAGATGATCAGAAGACCATTCGAACTGTCGGCCAGGTAGACCAGTCCATCCCGGAACTCGACACCCTGCGAGTTTGAACCACCGGGATCGTAGAATCCGGTTTCGGTGGGATTCGAGGGGTCGGAAACATCGATGACTCTCAACCCATCACCTGAAGCAGCGACATAGGCATAGTCACCCGAAGCCGCGACGCCCCTGGCCCACCCACCGGTCTGGAAGGAGC
Organism: Thermoanaerobaculales bacterium; assembly: GCA_024763555.1. Lineage (GTDB taxonomy): Bacteria > Acidobacteriota > Thermoanaerobaculia > Thermoanaerobaculales > Sulfomarinibacteraceae > JANTFG01. The sequence continues at coordinate 19 of JANTFG010000291.1, read as the reverse complement.
CGACCTGGGTCTGACACTG
>JANTFG010000290.1 GCA_024763555.1 Thermoanaerobaculales bacterium | reverse complement strand
TTCGTTGGCAATCCAGGTCATGACGCGTTTGAGTCTGGTTATATCTCGCCCACTCTTACGGGCTTTCTCAAAGTCCTTTTCAAACCGATTTGTAGTTTTCAGCTTCAACACCTGTCGAGCGCCTCAAACATCTCATCCAGACTCTCGTAAGAGTTCAGACCCTCACCCCGATCAGTTGCTTCAAAGGTCTCTCGGGATTCCGCGTTCGGTATCTCGACGGCGAAAGGCAGTCCCTGCCGCAGGCGAATCTGACTGTAAAAGAGATTGATCGCCTCGGTTGTGCTCAACCCGAGTTCGTGAAGCAGCCTTTCCACATCCGCTTTCAATTCCGGTTCAACTCTGGCCCTGACTGTTGCGGTCCGCTTCATCGCGTTCCTCCCTGATTACAATCTAATGATAGCCCACATGGGCTACCATTGTCAAAAATTGATCAAACGATTCTCTATCCGAAAGGAAAAAAAACACCGATCTCACGCATGAGGAAGAAGAAGACGAGGCAGCGAAGCGAGTGGAGGAATCTCCCGGGCTTTCTTTCCCGGGTGCTCGGGTGTCTTCCGGGGCATTCCAGCCCCAAAACCCTTCCCAAAGGGAAGCGGATCGCCGGTTGATACTCTTGGCGGAGAACAGCTTGCTTTTCGACGACAAAGTCTCTGCCGGTGGAGGCTGCGAAGCAGCTGGGCTGGACTGCCCGCCTGTCTTACCTTTGCGAACCTTGGCGTTCTTGGCGTGAGAATGCGTTCTGTGTTCCATGGGGCATTTCGGCCCCTCATCCGTTCCCGCAGGGGATGGGTCGTCGTCACGGGCGTCCGGTCGGAGGAGAGTTCACTTTCCGACAGCAGGCCCTCGGACGACATGGGCTGCGAAGCAGTCGGGGCCAGATGCCGCCCCTCCGCGTAACTCCGCGATCTCTGCGTGAAGAATTGTGGTCTGTGTTCATTTCAACCTTCCCACTTCCCACTTCAAACTTCAGTCTTCCTCCTGCCCTACCTTTGCGATCTTGGCGTCCTTTGCGAGATGATGCCCTGGGCGGGTGGTGGTGCCTCCCGGCCCCCTCATCCGCGACCGGAAAATGAAACTGGAAATTCAATTGACAATTTGTCGAACCTGCTCCATATTCACATCATGTTAGTCCCACGCACCGTCACAGAGACGATCACCAAAGTCATCAAGGGCTTTCCAGTCGTTGCCGTCACCGGCCCCCGGCAATCCGGCAAAACGACCCTGGTCAAAGAGATCTTTCAAGACCGACCCTATGTATCTCTGGAGGACCCCGACCAACTCGACTTTTCTACCCGGGATCCCAGGCGCTTTCTGGAACATTTTCCGGACGGCGCCGTCATTGACGAAGCTCAGCGCAGTCCTGATCTCTTCTCCTACCTGCAAACCAGAGTTGATGACGACGGCCGAATGGGGTTGTTCATACTGACCGGCTCCCAGCAATTTGGATTCATGGAGAAGATTACCCAGAGTCTGGCCGGCCGTGTCGCGACCGTTCCGCTCCTGCCCTTCAGTCTCGGCGAACTCCAGGGGGTGAATCGAGCCCCGGCCCGACTGGAAGAACTCCTCTGGACCGGGCTCTACCCCCCGATCTGGGACCGCAATATCGACCCCCCCTTGTGGTACGGAAACTACGTTCAGACCTATCTGGAGCGGGACGTCCACCGACTCATTAACGTCCGTGACCGATCTACCTTTCACCGTTTTCTCCGCATGTGCGCCGCAAGAACCGGTCAATCACTGAATCTTTCCGCTCTCGGAAACGACTGTGGAATCACGCACAACACCGCAAGGGCATGGCTCTCGGTGCTTGAAGCCTCATACATCGTGCACCTGCTTCCACCTCATCACAGAAACTTCCGCAAACGCCTCACCAAGGCCCCGAAGCTCTATTTCTACGATACCGGCCTCGCCGCCTATCTGATCGGAATCCAAGATATGGAGCAGCTTCTCATCCATCCTCAACGAGGCGCCTTGTTCGAGACATGGGTGGTCGCTGAACTCCTCAAAGGTCGTTCTCACCGCGGACTGACGTCCAACCTCTATTTCTGGCGTGACCAAAGCGGCAATGAGGTTGATGTCATCATTGACAACGGTCTCGAACTCATCCCTGTAGAGGTCAAAAGCGGAGCGACTGTCAATCGCGATTTCTTCCGCGGCCTCGAAAGGTGGACGGCTCTCGCCGGCGAGGCCTCCGGACGGCCGCACCTGGTTTACGGGGGCAATCAGCGCCAGGAACGCACAAACGCCGCAGTTCTGCCTTGGGATCAGATTAACGACCTTGTCAAACTTACATACCCTCACTCAGATGCATCGTCAGCCATCTGAGAACCGGGCATCCACGATCGTCCCTTTCCGATTCAGGATTAGCTTGATTGATGACTCTTTCTTGTCTTCGTGCTTTTGATCAATCTCCTGCCTGATTCCGATGGTCGACAACAGTCCCGGGGAAGACAAAAAGATGAACCACAGATTTCACGGATTTCACGGATCAGGAAGATAAAGACAAGGCAGCGAAGCGAGTGAGTGGAGGAATCTCCCGTGCTTTCTTCCTCAGGTGATCGTGTGTCTTCTGGGGCATTCCGGCCTTGGAAAATCCGTGTAATCCGTGTAATCCGCGGTGAGCTTCCGTATGTGTTATTTGCTATTGCCTTCTTCCTTCCAAGGGTAGAGGCCGCCCTTTATCGTCTATCGATTTCCCCTCTATCATCTACTCCCCCTCGTTTATCGTCTTTAGCCATCACCCCTTCCTCCTCCCCTCACTGATGATTTCCGGGGAAATAAACTGAAATCGGCAGAATTCCCGCCAAGAGGGAAAAATCCCGATCGAGCGTGAGAATATCGAAGCCGTGGCTCTCGGCGACTGAACAGATGAGAAAATCAGTATTAGATGCCTGAATGCCGCGACTCCGACACAGATTGAACATTTCCGCAGCTCGCTCAAAATCTCCCGTTTCTACCGGAATATCTGGAAACGCCGACAGGGCTTCCCGGAGCCGCAGATACTGTTCCATATTCCGAATACCTGACAGAATCTCCTGACGTATCACACCGATGACGACGACATTCCCACCCTCAACCAAGCTCTTCAGCTCCACGACCGCTGCCGCCTCGCTCTTGTCGTGGACCTTCCGCCTCCGCAAGGCGCAGGACCAGACACTGGTATCTACAAGCACCCTCACAACCGCTTCCTCTGCTCTTTGTAGTCGAAGGAAGGATCGTAATCAATACTGCCGAAGGTCGCCAGAATCTCGCGCTGCCGGCGCCTCTGAATGTACTCTTGGAGCGCCTCTGTCACTGCCGCCTTCTTCGTCTTTTTCCCACCGACTTCAACAGCCTCTTTCAGCAAGGACGGATCAATATCCAAATTGGTAGCCATCATTCAGCCCTCCATTCACACATATTATCACACATCTCTTTGTGCGACATTTATCGATCGATCTCCACTATTGCTACCGCTGGCCAGCCCATCGCGATCAACTTCCTCGCCGGCATTCTTCCCCGGGTAGTCGCGTGTCTTCCGGGGCATTCCGGCCCCATATCCGTTCCCTTCGGGAGCGGATCGTCGTCACGGGAGTCCGGCCGGAGGAGAGTTCACTTTCCGACAGCTGGCCCTCAGACGATGAAGGGCCTGAAGCGCCCGCGTCCGGAACGCCGCTGCCCTCCGCGTAACCCCGCGTCCTCTGCGTGAGAAAATGTGTTCTGTGTCCTGTCTTCTGTCTTCTGTTTTCATGGGGCATTTCGGCCCCTAATCCGTTCCCACTGGGGACTAGATCGTCGTCACGTGAGTCCGGCTGGAGGAGAGTTCGCTTTCCGACGCCGGTCCCTCGGACGACATTGGCTGCGAAGCAGTCGGGTCTGAATGCCGCCCTCCGCGTATCTCTGCGATCTCTGCGTGAAAAACTGTGTTCCTGTTTTCATTTCAAACTTCCCACTTCAAACTTCACTCCTCCTCCTTCCCTACCTTGGCGAAACTTGGCGTGCTTGGCGAGAAAATCCGTGTTCGTGTCCTCCCTTCCCCTCTCCCTTACCACTATCTCCGCCAAGAAAGCGCCTCCCACGTTCCATCTTCCAGCAGACCACCTGAGGGAGAGAGCATCCGGATCTCATATCACGGACAGCAGAACCGGTCGGAGTTTCACCGGCTCTCAAGTCTCTTTGTCACCGAGCACCCAAGTGTCGTTTTCGACAGAGTAACTCTTGAAAAATCGGAGTTAATATGTTGAAATGGACATATGCGAAGAGACTTGAGGCAAAGCATCTCCCGTGAAGAATTCGACTACCAGGCATTGATGGCCTCCTTATCGGAGTATGCGAATCCCTCAGACAAGATCAGCAGGCTCCTACGGCACGGTGACATCATTCGAGTCAAGAAGGGTGTGTATGTCTTCGGTGATCGACTGAGAAAACGCATGTTTTCCCGGGAGCTACTCGCGAATCTCATCTATGGACCCTCCTTTGTTTCCCTCGAATGGGCACTGTCCTTTCATGGGCTCATTCCGGAGAGAGTTGAGACGATAACATCGGTGACGACGAGGAGACCGAAGACATTTACGACGCCGGTCGGGATTTTCAAATATCGTCAATCTCCGATCGACGCCTTTCATCTCGGAATGGATCGGATCGAAGAGGGGGATGTGGCCTTCCTGATTGCGAGTCCGGAACG
>JANTFG010000289.1 GCA_024763555.1 Thermoanaerobaculales bacterium | reverse complement strand
TTCACTTCATCCGGCGTCTCACCGGAAAAACCCACTGCCGAATTCAAGCGGTCACTGACCCAGGTTGCCAAGACACGCCCTGTTCGAGATAAACGCCGGACGCGATATAGTCGAGTCTGATCCATGACCCACAATGTACCGTCAGAATCCGCAGCGATCTCCACCCCCTGGGTCATCGCAATCGACATCGGGTCCGGGCCGCGCGCAGGATCAGCAGGCAAAGCCTCGGCGCCGGGGCTGCCGTCGCTCTCCAGCCACTGCAAAAGAAATGGATTTCTGGTAATTGAGAGCTGCCCCTTCTCCGGTCGAATGTCTACCGGGAACCTGGCAAGAATAATGTCTCTACTAAACGCGAGTGAGGTAATGAAGATGGGCAAGGTCGTGGAGAACTCCACTTTTTCGGGCGAAAAAAGAGACACCCGATTCCCACTTCCGGCGACAAACTCGTCGCCCGCCGAACTGAGAGCGAATGGTGAAAGAAAACCATTGGAATTCAGTGGTTTCCAGTCATTCACCTTGAAGACCTCAAGTTTTTCACCCTTCGTTGAATAGACGCGACACTCACCGCTGTCAGGATGGAGAATAAAGATCCGATCTTTCTTATCCTGAGCTACCTGCAGACCTGCCTCCCAGGAAACCTTACAAAGTTCACAGTCCCTCGACTCGGAAGAAACCGACAAAACACCTTTTAATGGAATTGCACTGCTGGTATCCGCATCACCCGGCCTGACCTGCGCCCATCCCGATGCTGCGCCAAATACCAAGACAAGATCAACAACGATGTTAATGCAGCGTTGGAACCTCGATCGCCTCATCAAGAACATGCTCGCAAGAAATTTCAGTCCAAAGATCTTCTGCAGGTTTCCGGACATTTTATAGCCTTCCCTGTGTCATGAGGTAGTTCAGCTTCATTGTTTTCCCACGTGCCACGGCAAATATTCCCCCCGGCTTCCTTGGTTGGATCAGCTCAGCAGTACGCTCAGCCGCTCTTCAAGGGTCGGCCGGTCCAGCAACCCGGTCATGTTGAAAACCTCAAGCGAAAATACTCCGCTCGCAGAATGCGCCATCCAGTTCTCAGCAACCCATTTTAAGTCTTCAGCCGAGATTACAGCAACATCCGAATCGGTGCCCGAGTCATGCTTGAGCTTCATAGCCTGGAGCCGGGCCGCTTGGTCATCATAGGTCGGAACAACCACCAGGAAAACGTTAACGCGCTGTACCGACTCACGAATATACCGCCTGAATTGGTTGAAATGGGATTGCGGAAAAGTGTAGATGTTCTCTTTACCTTTGTTGTCCCAAAGCAACAACTCTCCATTCGGGAATCTGGCGCCTCCGTCAGCATGCTCTACTCCGGGCATTTCGATGAGCTCCTGACCTAACTTCACCTCGAACAGATACCGGGTACCCTCCTCGAACCCTGATTCCATATCTCGATCGTGCCGGATGAGTTTCCGCTGATAGAGGTTCTGATTGTCTCGTTTCGCGAATTCTTCAAAATACTGATAATAGACTGCCCGTGGATCGTCTGATTCTTCAGGCTCCTTGGTCACCAGGGAGTCAAAATATGAGATGAGACGGTCGATTCGGTCTGCCTTTGATCCTGCCACCGCAACACCGGGTAGCTTTCTGCACAGGTCGGCAAGCTCGTTTGTCTTGAGTGAGTCCAGGATTTCAGAGGGCTTCACACCGGCCTTAATAAGGCGTTCGGATTTCTGAGGCTTTGATCCCGACAACGGTAAGCTGTTTGCTTTGAGAGCCGACCAAAGTTGCTCTGTGGAGAAACTGTCAAGCAACATCTTCTGGGCATCGGGGCTCAATTCAAAACCGAGGGCTGCTTTCACGCCAGGTGCGATCTCTTCGGGGAGAACCGCAACAGCACCCCCTTCCGCCCTGTTACAGAACAGAACAACCCCTATCGTTTGAAGATGCTTCAGCGCTTCTCGAAATTCCAAAACGCTGTGTAACTCATTTCCTGGTTTGGGATACTTCTGCAGCCTGGCTGCAAGCAAGCGATGCTCGTGCCGACTGATACCAAGTTTCCTGCGGAGCCTCTCGAGAAGACGAGTTTCATCAGCAGATAGGACGTTGTCCTCCAACGCCACTTCGAGAACTTCCGAATAGATGTCGATTGTGTGGGGATCGCTATAGGTAAACGCCTCCTCCGAAGTCCCCTCATCAATCACGGATTGTTCAAAGTTACGGACCTTTTCAAAGAGTTCGTCTTCACCTGATGCCATATCCGGTGAGAGAAGGAGGGACGTCAACAAGCCATCCATGAGAATCGGTGGAGTTCCCTCCAAAGACTCGACTCGAAGCACTTCTTCAATCCGCGATGGGCTCGACAGCTCTCTCATGTTTTGCCGGATCTGTTCCCTCAACCGATCTTCGTCACCCCGCGGCACATCCTCTTTGAGGATGCTGGCAACTGTGCGTGAGAGAAAGGACTTGCTCATGGAGGGAAGACAATCGACAATTTTCATGTTTCTGGTCCCTTTCTACAGAATCGTTGTGTTTGGCGCACCAGTAGAGAATATCATGCTCTCAATCACAGGTATCCTGTAATGGGCAATAGCAAAACCACTTACGACTGAGCTGGGGCCCGGAATTGGTCTGCACCCAAGTCAGCGGGGATGACCACCGGATCAGTTCATGATGGTTGGGAAGCTCAAGTACTTCGATCTTGATCATCAAGAACGCGATGCTCCGTTTCATTTGCATATTCTTCCCTTCGCATGGAATTGTAGAGGGTGCGCCCGGGGCTTCGCAAGGGCGCGGCATGGGATCGGGATGGTTCTACTGCCCCCTCAGCACGGGGCGCCCCCCAAAATGTGCTTTTGCGCGAATCCGCATCGGTGCATGGGCGGAGAGATCAGCCTGGACTCCATCGAGGATGTCCAGACCCGCTTCCGGGTGATCCTGCCACCGGGCGAGACCGCATCCTGAGTATTGGAGACCGATTGAGGGACCGACCGAGGTTTAGCACAGCCGGAATAATGCTCTCTTGGATTCAATCTCCTCATCCTCAGACACCCGGCCTGACCTCATGGCTCAGGAATAGAGCCTTGGAAGCCACTGGGGGCGGCAGCTTCGCCTTGCCTCTTGGTGCCCCTTTTCCCGGAGGCGCCGTCCGGACATTCCGCAGGGGGTCTCAAGCTCCGCAGACATTTCTTTACATCTCTCCAACCTCTTCTTCCAACCAACTTTACAACAAAGTTCCACAATGCGGACATGATGAATGAGGTGCGGGAAACTGAGTTCGGGACCCCTGTTGGTCTTGTTGCGTGGGAATATCGGCTCTGTCATCGCCTGGCCGAGGCCGTGACAACGCCGTCTGCTCTTGTGGCCCTGCGCGTCGTCTCTCGTTTCGGAGACTGGCCGATGTGTGCGCTGACCGGCATCCTGCTCGGCCTGCGCTTCGGGCCCGGAGCCCTGGGACTCTGGGCTCTTGCGGCACTGACAGGCGTGGCCGTCCAGAAAGTCCTCAAGCTTTCGGCCCGGCGGCCTCGGCCCTGCCAGGTTGCCGGTGGGCTTCCACAGCGAACTTCGATCCCGGATGTCGGCAGTTTCCCTTCGGGGCATACGCTCCATGCTGTGATGGCCGCCGTCACGGTCGGGAGTCTCCTCCCCGGCCTCTTCGCAGCATTCGTCCTCCTCGCATTTCTGATGGGCCTTTCTCGAGTTGCACTGGGCGTCCACTACCCATCCGACGTCCTTGCCGGTGCGGTTCTGGGCGCGTTGGCAGCGTGGGCTTTTCTTTTTCTCGTGACGCTGCTGCATGTCTGCTGAGGGTTCGCGCAGGAAAAACTCCCCCTTTCCGCATCCCATCTCCATGCCTTCCAGAGGCTCACAGATGAACGAAACAACGACTCCTGTGGGGTTTGAAGAGGCCGTCGGACTCGCCCTGTCCCAAGGGTAGGATCGTGGCAGCCCGGCGGAGAGGCGATTGAAGCTTCACTCTCCGGCCAAACTCGCAGTCACCCGAAAATCTGATGGAACATCCTTCGGGAGTTGACCGACGAAACCACGCATTGGGCGCCATGAGAGATTACCAGGACACTGTGCGATTCTTCAGGCGGCCTTTCGGAGTGCTGAGAGACGTTGAAAGACCCTGGACATTCCTCGTGGAGTCTCGGCGGCTTTGAGAAAGGTCCTGCGGCAAATCCGATACTCAGCGCCCCGCCAGGTGATTTTCGACTGAAAAATCGCCAGCGGCCAGGCTAAGGTCAGAAGCAGGTCCTTGAGCAAGAGAAGCGGAGGGTAGAGGAGGATGGAACGCCTGATACCCAGGCGCCTTTCCGAGAGTCCGGCCAAAACGGACTGCGCCGCAAGTATCAGACCGAAGGCTCCCAGACTCCGGAGCCCGGGTTCACTCGCTACGACTGCCAGGGCCAGGGCGGAAGGACTGAGGAGGATTTCGCCCAGGTACCCGATGGGAGCAATTCGCCATCGAATCGAGGCCCAGCGAAGATGACGAGAGAGGAAGTCGCCGATGGAAGGTCGACCGACGATGTTGTCGACGACCGCGGGAGCCAGGCTCAGCTTTCCGCCGAGCCGCGCGATCTCCTCTCCACAGACCTGGTCCTCGGCGAGGAAACGGGACAGGAATCGAAATCCCCCGATTGCCTCAAGGTCTACACGACGCAGCATCATGGATTTCCCGAC
>JANTFG010000288.1 GCA_024763555.1 Thermoanaerobaculales bacterium | reverse complement strand
GGCTGAGAATAACATATGATGATCCCATCGAGGCGCCACCAGTGACGCGAATCAATACACATCGAGAGAAGGATTTCCACTGAGAAGAAGATCCCGATGCGGGGCAGACCGGCTGTTCCGTGCCGGGCGGCCTCAGCTCTAATGGGCCAATGATGCAATTTCGGTTACAGACCGGATCTCCGAATTCTGACCCGGCTCCCGAGTCACGAAAGGCTCTCTGGAAGCGGAACCCAAAAAACTTCTGGTCATCCGGGCAATTCTTCGTTAGAATACCCGCCCTGTGTGCGCCCCGAAGATGGCGGCGCTCCGAAGACCAAGGAGAATGAGTGTTATGGCAACCATCAAGGGTACCAAGAAGCAGGCGCGAAAACGCCATCGCCAGTCGCTGGAACGTCGAATGAGAAACAAGTCGGTGCGGACCCGCGTTCGCCGCCAGATGCGGATGATGCGTGTCGCCATCGACGAGGGCGATGCCAAGAAGGTCAGGGAGATACTTCCTGAGACCATGTCGATCATCGATGTCGGCTGGCGCCGCGGTGTTCTTCACCGAAATACAGCATCCCGCTATAAGTCGCGGATGGCCCGGCAGGCTGAAGCCCTCCTCAAGTCACAGGACGCCTGAGGATGAAACCGGCCCTGCTCACCACCACGATCGAAGAGGGTGAGCTTCTGAGCCGGGGAAAAGTCCGTGACATCTATCTCGCCGGCGAGGCGCTGATTCTGGTCGCAACCGACCGCGTCAGCGCCTTTGACTGTGTCTTGAAGCCGGGGATCCCGGGCCGGGGAATCATTCTGACGCAACTTTCGAATTTCTGGTTCCGGTATTTCGACCTGCCCAACCACCTGCTCGCAACCGATCTTGAGGATTTCCCGGAGCCCTATCGGAGCCACGAAGAACTTCGGGGACGGGCCGTGCTTGTCAAACGCCTGCGCCCGATCGATGTGGAATGCGTCGTCCGGGGCTACCTCAGCGGCTCCGGGTGGAAGGAGTACCGCAAGACGGGAGAGGTTTGCGGAATTCCGCTGGCCCCGGGCCTGGTCGAGTCGGAGAAACTCCCGGTACCGATCTTCACGCCTGCCGCCAAGAACCGTGACGGCCATGATGAGAACATCTCATTCGAGCGGATGGTGGAGATCACCGGTCCGGAAATTGCTGAGAAGCTCCGGGAACTCAGTCTGGATATTTACAGCCGGGCCGCGGCCTATGCCGCCCAGCAGGGCATCATCATCGCCGATACCAAGTTCGAGTTCGGCATGGATGATGATGGCCAAATCGTCTGGATGGACGAAGCCCTGACCCCTGACTCGTCCCGATTCTGGCCTTCAGACAGCTACGAGGCGGGACGGCCCCAGGCATCCTGGGACAAGCAGTTCATCAGGGATTGGCTGAGCGCCGGAGATTGGAATCATGAGCCGCCGGCCCCCGAACTCCCCGGGCACATCGTGCAGGGAACACTCGAACGCTATCTTGAGGCCTATCGGGGCATCACAAACGAAGACATTTCGCTCTGACATGCAGCAGAGCTCCAAGATTATGTTGAGGAGGAGATTCGTATGACAGTCTACAGCACCGACAAAATCCGAAACGTCGCCCTGACCGGGCATTCCGACACAGGAAAGACCTCACTCGCGGCGGCAATGCTCTTCAACGCGGGAGCGGTCAACCGTCTCCTCAGCGTTGATGACGGGAATACTCTGACGGATTTTGACGAGGACGAGCGGGAACGGAAGATCACCATCAATACCGCCGTCGCCTATGCCGAGCACAAGGGTTATAAAATCAACATCATTGACACCCCGGGATATGGGATCTACACGACCGATGCTCTCCAGGGACTCCGTGTTGCGGATGCCAACCTCCTTCTCGTTTCGGCCGTGGGGGGCATCGAGGTTCAGACCCAGAAGATGTGGAAAGCCTCCCAGAAAGAGGGAATGCCGGTTCTCTTCGCCGTCAATCTCATGGATCGGGACCGCGCATCCTTCGGTAGAACCCTTGAGGCCCTGCAGAACAAGTACGGGCGGGGGGTGACTCCGATGCAGCTCCCCATCGGTGAAGAGGGCGATTTTGAGGGTGTGGTCGACCTGCTCAGCGGGCAGGCCTACACCTGGCCCAAGGATGGCTCCGGCGAAGCAACGGCCGTCGACACCCCGGCGAATCTCGCGGATGAAGCCGCCTCAGCCCGGGAGGCCCTGATGGAAATGGTTGCCGAGCAGGACGAGGCGACGATGGAAAAGTACCTCGAAGAGGGAGAGCTCGACGCCGAAACCCTGGCCTCCGGTCTGAAGAAAGCCATTGCAGACCGGGAGCTGTTCCCGGTTTTCGCCACGGCTGCGGCAAAGAACATCGGAATTCAACCTCTAATGGACGCCCTGGTCGATCTCGTGCCTTCCCCTGAAAAACAGGCCGTCAAAGCGACGGTCGAGGGTGAAGAGCAGGAGCTGGCCATCAACACGGACGGTCCTTTTGCCGCCTATGTATTCAAAACGATCTCCGACCCCTTTGCCGGGCGGATCTCCCTGATCCGAGTCTACTCCGGCGGCATCAACTCAGACGCGACGGTCAGCAATCCCCGCTCAGGGAACACCGAGCGCCTGGGCGCACTTTCCCTGATTCAGGGCAAGGAGATGGAGCACGTCAGCGAGCTGGCGCCGGGCGATATCGGGGCCGTCCCCAAGCTCAAGGACACGAAGACCGGCGATACCCTCTGTCAGGCCAAAGCCTCCATCGTCATTCCGCCGGTCAAGATCCCGGAGGCCGCCATTTCCTTTGCGCTGGAGCCCAAGTCCAAGGGAGACGAGGACAAGATGGCGACTGCCCTCCGGAAAATCCAGGAGGAAGACCCGACGATCAAAATCGGCCGCGATCCTCAGACCAAGGAGATGCTGATCTCGGGAACGGGGCAGCTTCACGTCGAGGTCGTCGTCAGCAAGCTCAAGAAACGCTATAAGGTCGACGTTCTCCTCCATCAGCCCAAGGTTCCCTATCGAGAGACCATCACCGCTTCGGCCGAGGTCACGACCCGCCACAAGAAGCAGACCGGTGGATCGGGGCAGTTCGCAGAGTGCAAAATCATCATGGAGCCCAATCCCGGAAAAGGCTACGAGTTCATCGACAAGATCTTCGGCGGTTCGATCTCCCAGGGTTACCGTCCGGCGGTGGACAAGGGAATCCAGGAGGCTGCGGACCGCGGCGTACTTGCGGGCTATCCCATGGTCGACTACAAGGTCACCCTGATCGACGGAAAAGAGCACGCCGTCGACTCTTCGGAAATGGCCTTCAAGATTGCCGGACGTAAGGCATTCAAGGAAGCCGCCTCGAAGTGTAAGCCGACTCTCCTGGAGCCGGTTATGCGGATCGAGGTCTATACACCCGAGGACAACATGGGAGACGTCATGGGTGACCTCAACTCCCGACGGGGACGGATGCAGGGCATGGACACCGAGGATGGAGTCACCACCATCCGCGCACAGGTCCCGCTGGCCGAGATGCTGACCTATGCACCCACGCTTCGCTCCATCACGGGAGGCCGCGGCGACTATCACATGGAACTCGCCGGCTACGTCGAGGTACCCAAGCAGTTCCAGGAGAAGATCATTGCCGCTGCGAACCTCGAGGACGAGGACGAAGACTGATCCCCGGCGGCAGAATCGATTTCAAGGCGGGCTTTCGAGCCCGCCTTTCTTGTCGAGCAAGGCTGCGTCCGGAGTCCGGGCGGCCGGAGCCGGAACAGGAGCAAAAACCGCGAGCCGAAGCCGATTCCGGAGCCGGGTCTGACGCCCGGAGGCTGAGCCGCCAGAGGCGCACTCGCAGTGGTCGGGAGATCCCACGACCGCATCGGTTCGGCCACTGCATCAAAGCTCCTGTTTCAAAAACAGAGACCGCGATCATCGCTTCCGTATTCCGCTCAGAGAAACCCGACCGTATCGGCTCCGGCGCCGGTTGCGGCTCCCGCTCCTGTTCCGACTCCTGCTGCTGCCCCTGCTCCGGATTGCCGCTCCGGCTCCCACCACGATTCGCCGCCCCCGCTCCTGCCTGTGTCACCCGATTACCAGACCCCGATCGGATCATCATTGTGAAAATTCTCTCTTGACAACAAAAAAAAACCTATATCGTCGCAGGATCAAGGAGGTTGTTATGAAGAAACTCACTCTCGCTTTCATCGCTCTCGTCATGATCGTCGCCGGGAGCGTCTACGCTTTTCGCATCGATCAGGGCTGCTACACCATCGGCAAGTGCACCTATTGCCATTTCATCATGTTTGACGATAATGGGAATACAATTGACAAGTCTTGGTGGTCTATCGGCTCTGGCTGCGCCACCCAGGGTTGATTGGAGGGCGTCGAAAACAGGCCTGAGTCTGTGCCCGGGCCACGATGATCGGATATAGCAGGGAGGCACCATTGAAAACCCATCTCTTGATTCCGACCCGTGTCCTTCTCGGGGCGATGATCTGGCTTGTAGCAGGGTCTTGCCTGGCCCAGGGAAAGAGCGAGCAGAATTCGTCCGCGACACCGCCGCTTCAGCTGGAAGCCGCGAAGACCGACCTGGATGCTCTGCAGCCCGGTAAATATCTGGCGGCCAAGGACTCAAAGGGCAATATCTTTCTTCTGGATGTCGACAAGCAGAAGGTCCTGGAATTTTCGAAGGCCGGAAAGAGCCGGGATGTCATTCCGCTCCGGAAGACTGCAGAGCAGA
>JANTFG010000287.1 GCA_024763555.1 Thermoanaerobaculales bacterium | reverse complement strand
GCGGAGATATTTTCGTTGAGAACCCTTGAGCACGAGATACCACCTGTGTCGAAGTGTCGACTGTTTCCCGGTCGCTGCGGATTCTACACCATGTGATAACCCGATGAGTCGGACCTCCGTTTCAGGGCGTCACAAGATCCCATGTAGCCAGATTCCCGCTCTCGAAACCATCGGAAAAGATGATGGTTTCCAGCCCCTCCGAAACAATATGGAGATTTCCAACACCTGTTGCTGTGAGATAGCCGCCCGGCAGCGGGCCCCCTCCTACCCGGATGAGGTAGTCCTGACCGGCACTTGCATCGAAACTCAAACGGGATTGCAGACCATCGGGAGATCCACAGGCATCGTCACTGCAGGCCAGGGGACCTGCAGCCGGAGGACAGGTTCCTCCCGGGTAAACTGCAATCCGCGTATCAAACTCGGAATCACAGGTATCCACCGTGACTCGGCTGTTGACAGGGCTATTGTAGACATACCAGATGTCCTTGCCGATTTCGCCGAAGGAACATTCCGGATTCGTTCCCGTGGGATCAGTTGTAACACTGAGAGTCGAAAAGGCCCGGATTCCATCTCCGACAGGTATTGCTGTAGCGCAGGTGTCATTTGCTGCGATGCAGGACAAGGTGATATCAAATTCGCCGACGGCGCCCTCGTAGCCGCTCACCCGCAACTCATAGGTATCTCCCGACTGAACGGGAAATGAGAGGCAGGACCCCAGCCCACTGCAGGGAGAACCGCCACAGTCGTCGTTACAGCCGCTGCTCAACTCGTTTTCCACGGTGCCTGGACAGCCGGTATGGGCGGATAAAATGGTATCGAAGTCCGCCCCGCAGAGATCGGCCGAGACGGTACCGTCGCAATCGGCTGTGTACTGATACCAGACATCGGGTGAGCCCGTGCTCCCGGGGCAGCTCGATACGCCATCGTTACTCGCCCGGGTCGTCCAGCCATGGTAGACACCGGGCCGGGGAAGAGAGACCGAGCCACAGTCGTCATTGACGGGGATCGGTCGGCGGCTATCGACATCCAGTGCAAAATCCCCGCTGGCGCCGTTATAGCCTGAAATGTTGATCAGATACCGGCCCCCTGCCGATATCGGAACCGTGAGACAGGAATCCCGGGGACCGCAGCCCGGCAGGGAATCAGGACAGTCATCGTTGCAGCCCCCGGGGAGCTCGGTTGTGGTGTCGGCTGGACAGACAAAGTCGTGAACCGACAGTAGCGTATCGAGCTCGGAACCACAGGTGTTGAGGAGAAGTTCGCCGGTGTAGGGGGCTGTATATGTATACCAGACATCGGGACCGGCTTCGGTGAGTGCGCAGCTCTGTTCGCCGTCAACGCTTGCATTCGTTGTTGAAGAGTAGAGTACACCGTTACTGATCGGCTCCGCTTGATAACAGCTGTCGTTCGCCTGGGTCAGTTCCCACATCGAGCGCCCGAAGGTTGCGGCCCTCATCTTAAGGGTCGTGGCGTTGATATCGAGATCGAAGACTGGAACATTCGGCAGCTCGTTGTCAAAGGCCTGCCAATGCACACCGCCATCGACGGTCTTGAAAATCCCGAGATCACCGGAAACAAAGAGGGTATCGGGAAACTGTGGGTCAACGACCAGGCTCCACACGGGGGCGCTCGGCAGACCCATCGCGCTGAAGGGCTCGTCACCAATGTTGGTCCAGCTTCCACCGCTGTCTTCAGAACGAAAAACGTGCGATCTACCGAAGCCTCCGAAAGTCGCATAGACGATTCGAGGATCATGGGGATCAACGGCGAGGTTGGTGACGGCACTGACAAACTCAGGGCCGGTGACGTCAGTCCAGTTCGAACCCGTTCCCGTAGAAGCCCACACTTTGCGGGCTATTGTACCCGCATAATAGATTTCGGAATCCGAGGGGGCGATTGCGATTGCAGATATGATGTGTCCCAGATCCGGGCTGTTTTTTTGCCACGAAGCAGCGCCGTCGGTGGAACGGTAAACATAATGTTCGAAGACATTGGTATCTTCTCCAATTTCCTTTCCACCGGCAGCAAGCAGTGTCCGGGCGTCATTTGGGTCCATCACGAATGGAGAGACAAAGGCAACGTTATCCCGATCAAGGCCGCTGACCACCTTAAAGGTGTGTACACCATCGTCGATCGTTTTCCACAGAGCCATATTCTGGGCGGATCCGTACCAGGTCTTTTGAGTCGGATCGTCCGGGTCAATCGCAGTGAAGCCGCCATCTCCTCCTTCGCCCGGGGGCCACTCCCAGCTGTCCTGGCGGTATCGCGGGACGGCATTGTCCTGAGTTCCCCCGAGTACAAATCCGGGGTCTGTCGGGTGCTGGGAAATTCCCTGATAGAACTGGGTAATTGCCAGATTCGTATTCCGGGACTCCCAGCTGTCACCGGCATTAGTAGTAGCAAAGATACCCCCATCCGTACCCCACAGCATGAAGTCCGGCTCCCTTTCCGAGATTGCCACGGTATGAACATCCGCATGAATCCAGTTGGAGCTGACCGCAGGTTGGTTGTGATCCTGAATCTGGCTCCAGTTGAGACCCCCGTCATCCGTGCGAAACAGCCGGACTCCGCCCCAGTACATGATATCGGGGTTCTCGGGATGGATAGCGACAACCTGGTCATAACCGCACTGACAACCGAGACTGGAGGCGATGACGGAGAGCTGGTAATCGCCGCTGCCGAGCAGTAAACCGTCCGCGCTTTCAACTTTGAGGTAATAGTCTCCGGCTTCGAAGATGCTCCACGTTGGAGACATCCGCTCGTCGTCCGAGCCCTGGACCCCTTTTCCGGGAGCACTGTCGATTGGAGAAAATGAATATTCGGTTCCGCTGCTGTCATAGAGACGCAACCGGGGATTGAAGCCGGCGCCGACGCGGTCGGCGCAGATCTCAAAGCTCATTTCGTTTCCCCCGATATGAAAACGATAGAAATCTCCGTCCGAGCCGCTGGAGAGTGTGCCTTCAACGACCTGGCCGGGAGTGATCACCTGGGCCTGTCCCAGGCTGTCATCAGGCTCGATTTCCGTCAGGTCGGGATGGCTCACCAGACTCCATTCGCCGAACTCCGGCGGATGCCCGTTGATCCGGCGCCATGTTGCTCCGCTGTCCGTAGAGATCCAGATCCCCTTGAGATCAGACTTGTTCCGGACATCCTCCATACTGACCATGACCACACCGCCGCTGGCTGCCAGGTTGATCCGCCCGTATCCGAGCTGGGGCAGAGGCAGTTCCCCTCCGGGAACGGGTATCCAGGTATCCCCGAAGTCATCCGATCGATATACCGGAGGATATGCCTGGTCACTATCGGGACTCCTTGCGCCCAGGTAGACAACTGAGGGGTTATCAGGGTCGATGACGACATCCGATACTCCGCGATTGGGGTCTGCGGACCACACCCGGGTCCAGTAGATACCACTGTCCGAGGAGCGAAACAGACCGTTCTCGTTTGCCGCATAGACCATCCTTGAGGAGAGCGGATCAGAGAGATGTGTCGGATTCAGAACGAGTTTCGAAATTCTCGTTCCGTAAGCAAAGAAGCTGCCCTCTCGGGTCCAGGTCAGGCCCCCGTCGATCGAGCGAAGGATGCCAACTCCGGCATATGGACCACCGTATTCGCCCGTTCCCACGTAAATGATCGAAGAATCATCGGGGTCGACCGCGATGCTGCCGGTCACCAGAGAATCTTCCTGATCCGTAAGAGGTGTCCAGCTGTCGCCACCATTTATGGTCTTCCAGACCCCGCCCGTAGCCGCCCCGACATAAAAGGTTGCAATGGCGGGATCGGATTGGTCGATCGCGATTGATCTCACACGTCCACTGAGGGGAGCAAATTGAAAGTTGATCGGCGCGGGTCCAATCGGTCGCCAGCTGTTTCCGGGAACGGTCTGTGAATCAATGCTGCGGTTGGTGTCCCTTGTCGAGCTTTTCTCCTGTCGGGCGATCCGCATCGCGTTCGGTGGAATCTCCTTGAGCGGGTATCGCCGGAGATAGTCAATCCACTCCCCACCACTGAGGGTGCCGGGGTCCGTGGACTCGGTTGGGGACATCCGGCATGGGAAGGCTGCTCCGCTTTCCGAGGTGTCCGGCACCGAGGATCGCGGAGTGCTTCGGCAGGCCCCCAAGAACAGGAAGATGAGCAGGAGAAAGAGAGGAGCGGAGCCCTTGCTTCCGGCAGGGAAAAATGCGCGCCGAGACCCAATGAAACCCTTGCTCTCGGTCCAGTTGAAAATGAACAATTTCCTGGTCTTCCTGGTCATCCTAACCTCCAGCTTTCCAGATTCTCGGGAAAGGCCTCAAAAGGAATATCGACAGCTATGCCGGATTTCCTCATTCGGATCTCATATTTCCCGGTGAGGGAGGGGAGAACACGAAAAGCGAAATGCCTCCCGCCTCTCAGACACAGGGTGCGCGAGGACAAGCGTCTTTCGGTTTTCGCAGGGAATCCAGACACGAACGGAGTCCCGTAGGCTACCATGTTGCAGCTCTCACCGCTCTCCATATCGTCAAAGGTCCTGCGGCTATTACTCCTCAGCTCAGCTTTGAACCCGCGTCTTTTCGGCCACCGGCATTGAAGAATAGTGGCCGGATGCTATCATTCCGCCATGAAGACGCTGATCATCATCAATGACGCCCCCTATGGAACGGAAAAAGCCTATAACGCCCTCCGCCTGGCAATGACCCTCCAGCGCGAACATGAGGCTGAGATAC
>JANTFG010000286.1 GCA_024763555.1 Thermoanaerobaculales bacterium | reverse complement strand
ACTCGTACTGGGGGACGAAATTGGCTTCCAGGTGTTCGCCGGATTCCAACTGGACGTTGAAAGGCGCCGTAAAGAGACGCCAGCTCTCCGTGGTACCGTCAAGGCGGTCGACGATGGTGAGGTAGGTCTCGAAGTAGAACTGACGGACCCAGTCGAAGGCCCCAGGTCCCGGTCGCGGCTGATAGGCGCCGCCGCCCTGGTACCAGCGGGTTCCCGGCCGCGGCAGGAAGCCCAGCGCGGGTTCCATGCCGTCACCGAATTCCTTGACAAGGGCGAAGATATCCCAGAGGTCGTTAGGATAGTCGATCTTCAGGCCCCATCCGCGGTGTTCTCCCTCGGGTAGATCACCGGAGCTTGTCGTCGCCCAGGCGCCCACCGAGAAATTCTTGTCACCGCGAAAGGTCGAGGTCTGCCAGAGGGCATCGATGCCGACGAGGGTGTTTTTCCCGATCCCGGATGGATTCCCGTCCGTTGCAATCAGCCCGACGCGGAGGTGTTTGCTGAAGTCATAGCTCATCCGTCCCGCAAAGAGATTTGTACTTCTGGTCAGCTCAGTCTTTCCCGCTCGCACATCGAGGATTCCGAGTTTGAATTTCCCGACGCTTCCAAGAATTTTCAGTCCTTCGTCCAGGGGAATTCTCCGGCCCTCGAAGAGGCCGATTCTTCGGGAGAAGAAGGGAATAAAATCGCCTCCGAGTCCGGAGCCGAAACTGAAGAGATCCGAACCCTCGAGGAAAAACGCGCGTTTCTCGGGAAAAAAGAGGGGGAAACGTGTCAGATTGACCTGCCGGGTATCGATCTCGGTTTCTGCAAAATCGGTATTGAGGGTCAATACGGCCGAGAGTTCGGGACTGAGATTGTAGGTGATCTCGCCTCCGATGTCGGAGTCTCCGCTTCGCGCGCCCCCCTGTGGGTGTTTCATCACCCCTTTGAGATAGGGGCTGATCGAGAGTCCCATGCCCTGGCGCAGTCCCTTGAGGCCTTCGAGTTTTCCCGCCCGTTGAAGGTCGTAAAAGGAGGAGTCCAGGGTTGTTCCAGACCAGCGCATCGTTGTCCGATTCCGGGCAATATAGCGCTCGATATTGAGTCCCCAGCTGTCGTGGCCCCCCGGGAAGTGGAGGGTCTGGGCAGGGATCCTGAACTCGGCCGTCCAGCCCGACGCGGTGCGTCGGGTCCGGACATCCCAAATCCCGTCCCAATTTGTCGAGCTGTCGCCACCCGAGGAGATGAGTCCGTCCTGCCGGGCGCCGAGGATATTGGTCCGAAAGAAGTAACCGTTGCGGGAGTCGCCGAAGGGATCCAGGGCGATGGCAATGTTGTCGTCCCCGTTGAGGTCTCCATCGAGTTTCATCGTATGAGCGGTGATCTCTCCGGGTTTGGGATCGGAGCAGCTGATCCCGAAATAGAGGTTTGAACTGTCTGCAAGGATCCTGATCTCGGTATGGAAAGGGGTGGGCTCACCTGGATGGGGGTCCTGCTGGGTCAGATCCGGGATCGCAGGGGCCGCCTGCCACGCCGCTTCATCGAGCCGGCCGTCGATGTGGATTTTCTCAGCCTTGCCGGCAGGGATGAGGGCTTCGGAGCTTTGAGCCGCGCCGGGAATCAGGAGGAGGAGGAGCGAGAAACTCGTCATGATCAGATCCCAGTGATGTGGCCGATGGTCCATTCAGGCTCCTTCCGGGGCGATCAGCTCCCCACGTGCCGCGGAAGTATACGTAAAACCATGGCATCGGTTAACCTAATCTGAGCGATTCTCACCGGCGATCTGTACCGATTCCTTGGACTCTGGCCACTTGCAAAAAGACCACCAGTATTTCTGCGTTTTTTGCAAGCACCAGAGCCTCAAGGACTTGGCACATCTCATCCGCCAGAATCACTCAAATTAGGGTTAAGAAAAATCAGGGATGGATCTCGAAGTCGAACGCTGTCTCCCATTCACTCTTGAGAATTCTTCCGTAGGGCTGGAGGACTGATCGAGCCCCGCGGATTGGGCGCAGTCCTGCTGATGCTAACGATAATTTCGGCACGAAAGACTTTTGGGCCCATGGCATAGAGCTCACGAGGAAAAGTCTTCTTCCAGGGTCCCGTCTCCGGCGAAGCCGGGTGCTTGCCTCACGTGGTCCCGACTTCTGAGATTCCCGCTCTTGACCCGTTTTCGGAACTTTTCGGAACTTTTCGGAACTCTTTCGTGACTTTTGAGAATCCGGAACCGATCATGAATAAAGTCAATAGAACATTGACATCAGGTTAGCCCGCGCTTCAGGCGCAACAGACTCACAAGAGATTTGGAGGAAAGATGTTCAGGAAAACTCTTATCGTGGTCGTCAGTCTCATTATTCTGGTCGGGACCGGTTTCGCCGGGACCTCGGGGCAGGAACTCTTCCTGGCTTCGGTCGGTCGTGGCCCAGGGGCGAACGGATCGCAGTGGTATACAACGGTGTGGATCCATAATTCCTCCGGGAGTCTGGCGTCGGTGCAGGTGGAATTCCTGAAACGGAACCAGAGTAATCCCGCGCCGATGAGCCAGACCGTCAGCGTCAACCCCGGACAGACCCTCCAGTTCAAGGACGTTTTTTATGAACTCTTCGGTCTTAGCCAGGCCTCCGGCGCCCTGCGTTTCATATCGAACGAGAAGATTGTCGTTTCATCGCGAATCTTCAATCAGACGGGTTCCGATGCCGCCGAATCTCAGGGGCAGTTCATGGCGGCCATGCCACCTGACTTTGCTCTGACCCAGGGCAAGACGACCTCGATCTCCGGTGTGAGCCAACCGGCTGACGGGAGCTTCCGCTCCAACTTTGCCCTGGTCGAGACCGCGGGCGCTGATGTCGAAGCCAGAGTCCGGCTGCTCAATGGGATGGGTGTGGAGCTGGCCTCGAAGGACTACAGCCTCGGGCCCTATCAGCCGATGCAGCTCAATCTCTCCGGTTTGGCTTCGGGGCTGACGGTCGATGGTGGTCGGATCGAAATTAATGTTCTTTCCGGCGCCGGTTCGGTGCTGGCTCTGGGTTCGATGGTCGGCAACGGGACGGTCTCCCAGGATCCCTCGACACTGGAGATGGAATTCGAGATGGCGGCGCAGGGAAGCGGAGACGGAGATATCACTGCAGTCAACGCCGGAGAAGGTCTTGAAGGCGGCGGGACTTCGGGTGATGTGACGCTGTCCATCGCTGATGGAGGTGTGACCGGACCAAAAATCTCGGAAAATGCCGTCAAGACCGCCAAGATCAAGGACGGCGCCGTCACGGCCCCGAAGATCGGTGTTGTCAATACGGCCTCCGATGGCGATGCGCTGATCTACACACCATCAGGTCTCCAATGGCAGGCAGTCTCGGGCTCCGGCGGTGGGGATATCACCAAGGTGACGGCAGGCGAGGGTTTGAGTGGTGGAGGCGCCACCGGCGATGTGACGCTGAGTCTTGCGAACGGTGGTGTCACCAAGGCGAAACTCTCCGCAGCAGGTGGGACCAACGGCCAGGTTCTTGGGACCGACGGGACCAATCTGGTGTGGCAGGATGGCGGCGCCGGGGGCTCGGGAGACATTACTGCCGTGACGGCGGGCGCGGGTTTGACTGGTGGAGGAACGACAGGCGATGTGACTCTTGGAATCGCTGATGGCGGCGTCGACAACACAAAGATCGCTGATAACTCCATCAATTCCGCGAAGATCAGTGACGGCACGGTTCTGGCAAATGATATCGGGGCGCATGCCGTAGGCAAGCCGGAACTCTCAGCTTCCGGCGGGAGCAACGGTCAGATCCTCAGCACCGATGGGACGAATTTACTGTGGACTAATCCCAGTAGCGGTTTGCAGCTGCCCTATTCGGGCACCTCTTCAACGGGGGATCCGGCATTCTGGGCGACCAACACCGCAAGTGGTACCGGTCTTCGGGGATCTTCGAACACTGACGTGGGTGTACTCGGGGAAAGTAACAGCGGTTACGGCATCTTTGGCACCAGCACCAGTGGCACGGGCGTTTTTGGAGGCAGTGTCAACAGTACCGGCGCGCATGGCGAAAGCACTTCCGGCATCGGTGTCTCAGGTCTCAGCGACAGCAACACAGGTGTTTTCGGCGCCAGTACAGACGGCAGGGGTGTGCATGGAATCAGTACGAACAACACTGGAGTCCGAGGCGAAGCGTACTCATCCGGGGAATCCGGTGTCTATGGTGTCAACTCCCATTCACTGGGTTTTGGTGTGTTTGGGAGAAACACTGCCTTGAATACCGCGGGATATCTGGGCGGCTATGTGACCGGTGTCGCGGGTGATGCTGCAGGTGTGACCAATGGAACCGGGGTGATGGGGGAAGCCAATACGGGCGTCAATTCATACGGCGTCTGGGGCAAGAGCCTCAGTGGCTATGCCGGCTATTTCGATGGAGACGTGCATGTCAACGGCACCTTGTCAAAGAACGGAGGGAGTTTCAAGATCGACGATCCTCTTGATCCCGAGAACAAGTACCTCTCCCACTCTTTCGTCGAGTCGCCCGACATGATGAACATCTACAACGGCAACGTCCGGACCGACGAGGACGGCTGGGCCGTGATCGAGTTGCCGGATTACTTCGAGGCCCTTAACCGGGATTTCCGCTACCAGCTGACGGTCATCGGGCAGTTCGCCCAGGCGATCGTCGCCGAGGAGATCAAGGACGGCCGTTTCGTCATCCGAACCAACCTCGGCATGGTCAAGGTTTCCTGGCAGGTGACCGGCATCCGGCACGATC
>JANTFG010000285.1 GCA_024763555.1 Thermoanaerobaculales bacterium | reverse complement strand
TGGTCTCCTCAGCCACGCTTCCGACAGGCCCACAGCCTCCTGCAGGGCCGGCCACATGGCCGAGACCAGAGCAACGACGACCACCAGCTGCACCCGTTTTCTCCCGGGTCCGGAAATCCAGTCCCCCACCTGCACGACTCCCAGGGCCTCGGCCCAGACGAGGGGTATCAGGACGGGGAAGAGGTAGCGGGCTTCCTGGTGCCCCCCCAACATGAGGAAGAAACCGAGACCTCCCGCCCACAGAAGTAACAGTCGTCCGCCAACGCCCCTATGCCGGATCGCCCGGAAGAAACCCGCGAGGACAAAGAGCGGGGCCTGCCACCCGAAGGATGCCGAAAACAGCGGCACATAAGCCCACAGAGACTCCCAGCGAACACCTCCCACCTTCGCACCCTTCAGCAACTGACCTCCGAAGACCTCCTTCCAGAACTCCATGCTCGGCAGATGATATCCGCTGAG
This sequence comes from Thermoanaerobaculales bacterium, assembly GCA_024763555.1. Classification (GTDB taxonomy): domain Bacteria; phylum Acidobacteriota; class Thermoanaerobaculia; order Thermoanaerobaculales; family Sulfomarinibacteraceae; genus JANTFG01. The sequence continues at coordinate 4,292 of JANTFG010000285.1, read as the reverse complement.
AACCCAGGCAGTCGCGAGATGGAGACTAAAGGCTGTCCCGAGCCCGGTGATCAGCAGGGCTGCCGCCTCTTTCTTCGTCCCTCCCCGAACCCAGACCCACGCCAGAGCCCCAAGCCCGACCGAGATCAGGAGATAGAACTTGAAATTCGCCGCCAGCCCGAAGCACAGGCCGGAGAACAGGAGGCGCCTCCGATCTTTTCCGGGAGCGAGCTGGATGAGGAAGCCCGCGGCCACAAGAAGCGCTCCCGGGATATCCGAGAGAAAGGACCAGCCGTAACGCGGCAGGAGACGACAGAGGCTGAGCAGAGCCAGGGGAAGCAGGACCCCGGTTGTACCAAGCCTTCGGAAGCTCAGTCCGGCTACGACGAGAAAGAGCAGGCTCACGACGGTACTTTGAAGGTGAAGGATGCGGAAGAGCCTGGGCGCCTCTTCCCTTTCGCTCAGCATTCGAGTCCAACCGACAGCCGAGAGAGCGGGCCCAAATGGACGGATACTCGGATACCAGGATGGGTGAGACTCGGCCAGAGCCCTACCGCCGGCCATGTAGTCATAGGCGTCGTAGGTGTCGTTTTCCATCGTCGCCCCGAGAAAGAGGAGGGAAAAGACCACAAGGAGCACAAATGCCGACAGGCTCCACCGCGTCACCCTTCCGAGTCCCTGAGGAAGCTCCAGTCCGACCCCCTCGCTCACTTCACGACCTCCTGGAGATTCTCCAACCCCCGGTCCAGGGCCCAGAGCACCCAGAGCTTGCGACGGTGATCCCTGCGGCGGCTGAGGTGCTCCTCGAATAGACGAAGGGGCTCCCCAGCCGGAAAAAGGGACCATCTCGTCTCGAGTTTCTCGAGGCTTGATCTCATACTCTCGCGAAGCACGCCCCGGACCCAGTCGCTTAAGGGCGGCGCGAAACCCTGTTTCGCTCGCTTCAGCAGACTCGTCTCCAGGATCGGGGAGAAGGCCTCCTTCAGCACCAGCTTCGTCCTGCGGCCCCGCACCTTCGATGTGGAGGGAATCCGCATAGCAAGCTCCACCATCCGGGAGTCGAGGAAGGGTGAGCGGATCTCCAGTCCGTGGGCCATTGAGGCCCGGTCGCTCTTGATGAGGAGACTCTCTCCCAGGTAATAGCGGAAGTAATGGGCCATGAGAAAATTACCGGCATCAAGACCAGAAATTTCATCAGGGAGAAAGGACCAGAATTCCTTCATATCCTCTTCAGGGCGCACCATCAATCCGGCACTTTCCTCTGGAGTCCACGCACCCAGCCAGACGAAATGACGCTGTCGACGGGCCATTCCAAGTCCCTTGAGAAACTGGTTAATGGCGTAGCGGGGCGTACGGTATCCCGTTGAGGGGGAACACCGGAGAAGGAGTTCTCCGATTCCCCGCACCGGTATTGCCGGGTGGCTCTCGAAAAAGGCGGCCCACCTCTCAAATGCAAAGGCCTGGTAGCCGCCAAAAAGTTCATCGGCGCCATCTCCCCCCAGGGCGACTTTGACCTTCCGGGCCGTCATCTCGGCCAGCGTGAAGGTGGGAATCCAGGAGGGATCTCCCATCGGCCCATCCATGGCCCGAAGGGCTCTCTCGGCCGTGGCGGAAACATCCTCCCTGCCGAGTTTTCTCTTCACGTGCCGCAGCCCGAGCCGGGAAACAACACTCTCAGCCCAGGGGAGTTCGTCATAACCCGCCTCATCGAAGCCCAGACTGAAACACGGGGCATCCCTCAGTCCGAGTCGGGTGGCGAGGGTCACCACGGCTGAGGAATCCACACCGCCTGAAACCAGGAATCCCGCCGGCACATCGGCCTTCAGCCGCCACCTGACGCTTTCCTGAAGTGTGTCGAGAAGACCCCCCTCTTCGCCCGGTGACTCGGCGCCTGAAGTCACAGCGTCGAAGATGCTCCAGTACTTGCCGATCTTCAGTTCCTCGCCCTCCTGCCAGATGAGAAAACTCCCGGGTTCCAGCTGGAAGATACCTTCCAGGATCGTCCCGGGAGAGGGCACGTAGCCCAGCGAGAGGTATCGATGAAGTCCCATCCGGTCCACGGAGGGACAGAGACCCAGACCGGAGATCAGTGCCCTGAGTTCCGAGGCGAAAAAGAGCGCACCCTCTTTTCCCTTGGCATAAAAAAGAGGCTTTTCGCCCGCCCGGTCTCTGGCCAGGAGGCAGCTTCGCTTCCTGCCGTCCCAGAAGGCCAGAGCAAACATGCCTTCCAGACCCTCGAGACTCTCCCTTCCGTGATTGTGCAGCAGGGAGAAGAGATAGGAAGTATCGCCCGCCCCTTCGACGCCACAGGCCTCTTCCACTTCGGGCCCATAGAGTTCTCCGTTGAAAACGAGTGCACAGCGCTCCTTGAGAAAGGGCTGCCGCCCCTGGATCAACCCACGAATCGCCAGACGGGTATGTCCCATAGCGACACCATCATCGACAAATAAACCCTCGCCGTCAGGGCCACGGTGGCGAATCCGGGGAAGCATGCGCGCGACGGCCGATCTTCCCGCGAGGGCCGGCAATCCCAGAACACCACAGATCCCGCACATCCTGACTCACCGGCTTCCTGAGGATGAGGTGGATCGAAACCTGTCACGAGGCCCGGACGGCGCCGTGACAGCGTCCTCGAAAAGCCTATATCGCCGCGGGTCGAGATCTAAGAATTCCACCGGCCTTCAATTGTACCCGAGAGCCCCTTTTCAGGATGGGTATTGGTGAAGCATGGGAAAACTGAGGCTCAACCCCATCCGCGCTGCCGGAATCCAGTGATTTCGGCTCGAACGGCTGAGCCCCACCTCGGCCGTCAGTGCAAAGGCGCCCAGACTGCTGGAGACTCCGACGGAGAGGCCGCGATGGGTCCCGTGATCCTGGGAATTCCACCGTCGATAGCGCAAAAAGGCGCCTGAAAAACCCAGCTGGCGGACGGTAGCAGGCACCCGGCGCACACCACCCCAGCCGATCGTGAGATTGGATCCGGACACGGCCGCCCCGAACTCGTAGCCTCCTCCTACGAAGAGTCCGAAAGATCCAGGGCGGCGCAATGAGACCGACAGCTGGAGATTCCCCGCAAGCCCGTTGGGAAAACCGACCACGACGCCGGCCTCCGGGAGCAGTCCCAGTTCGAGATGGGCGGGAGCCTTCTTTTCCTCCCGGCTCAGGGGATGGTGTTGATGCCAGAGATCGAGATCAAAGGCATCCTCCTGGGCCGGAAGCTGGAGCGCGATGCCGGCCAGGAAGAGCAGGCAGAGGAGCACCCGACTAGAAAATCGGGCCATAGGCCTCGAATCTCCTGCCGGCGTCTCCCAGCTCCCGCTCGAAGTGCTGCTGCTGAGCTGAATCAAAGTAGCCCGAGGGCTTCTTCAGGGGAAGCCGTGTGCCGCCCTGACATTCCAGTTCAAAGGGCCTGAGGCCGATCAGGCGATCAACGCGCTCCCGAAGCATTCGAGCGAAATCCCGATCCTCGACCATCACCCCGGCCTCGGTGTTGTAGTAGCCCGAGCGGAGGTTGAAATTCGAGGCCGAAACAATGCTGACCCTCCCATCGACCTGCAGGTACTTGGCATGAATTCCACTGTAGGGCATCTCCAGAGGCCGGCAGCGGAGAATGCTCTCCTTTTCATCCTCCTGCAGTCCTTCCCAGCCCCAGAACTCAACACCGGCCCGGCTCAGCCTCAAAATCGCCGGAAGGAGTACCTTCCAGTAGGGTCCACCCCGCAGGGCACGTCGTTCAGAATTGGTCACGATCCGAATGCGGACTCCGCGCTTGACCGCATCCTCCATCGCTTCGAGAATCTCCGAAGGGAAATTCGGGAAGGGCGTCACGAGATCGATCTCGTCTTCGGCGCCCTCGATCAACTTCTCCAGTACCGCGATCGTGGGCGCCCGATCCCAGACCATCGGGTTATCATAGAGTACGGCGACGCTCTTCCGTCCAAGGTGTTCCTGCTTCGGAAACCACTTCCTCGTCGCGAACTTCTCCAGCGGACTCGAGTCATCGGGGAAACGACCGTGCTTCCAAAAATGACGGATCCCGGCCAGGTTCTTTTCCGGCGGCGAGAAGAAGCGGTCGATCCGGGACAATCTTCCAAGAACGCACCACATCTTGAGCCAGTGCATCTGAAGATCTTCAACTGCGGGGCCCTCAAGACGCACATCTGCGTCGTACCAGAATCTCGTGCCCTCGTCCCGGAAATAGTGATCCGAGTAGTTCCTCCCACCGAGAATGGCCGCAGCTCCATCGGCAATCATGACCTTGTCATGCAGTCGGGTCACGTAAAAGGGCTGCAGACCCTCTCTCAAGGGATGGA
>JANTFG010000284.1 GCA_024763555.1 Thermoanaerobaculales bacterium | reverse complement strand
GGTCTTGTGATGCTCTGCGGGTGTTTTGGAAAGTCTCCACCCAGGGATCGCTGGACAGAACTGCGGGAGGCGATGGTTCGGCGACAGGTCGAGGCGCGGGGAGTCCACGATCCCGCTGTTCTTGCGGCGATCCGCTCTGTCCCCCGGCATCTCTTTGTGCCGGAGGCCGGCCGGGCTCAGGCCTATGACGACGCCCCCCAGCTGATCGGGGACGGCCAGACGATTTCCCAGCCCTATATTGTTGCCCTGATGAGTGAGTTACTGGAAATCAAGCCGGGGGATCGGGTTCTCGAGATTGGAACCGGCTCCGGCTACCAGGCTGCGGTGCTGGCGGCCATGGGTGTCGAGGTCTACTCCATGGAGATTCGTCCGGACCTCTGCCGGAGGGCACGGAAAACACTGAAGGATTTGGGTTATGTCAATGTCCATGTCCGCTGCGGAGACGGCTATGGCGGCTGGCCGGAGGTCGCCCCCTTTGCCGGGATTGTTGTGACTGCGGCCCCCGAAAGGATCCCGGAACCTCTGATCGGGCAACTCGCGGATGGGGGACGCATGGTCATCCCGGTCGGTTCCTTCTACCAGGAACTCAAGGTTATCACGCGGCAGGGGGAAGAGATGGTCGAGCGCTCGGTGATTCCGGTCCGATTCGTTCCCATGACCGGCCTCATCGAAGAGAAGAACCGGGACTGATATTTTCGGAATTCTCCTGCATTCCGGTATGGGATCGGGCATAATGCAGCCTTCCCGAGGAGGGGCGAGATGTGCGGAATCGTTGGTGTCATCAGTGCCGGATACGAGGATGTCATTCATGATCTGGCGAATGGAGCGCATTTTCTTCAGCATCGAGGACCGGCCTATGCCGGGCTCTTCGCATGGGATTCCGCTGCCCGGAGCGCGAGGCTGATCAAGGGAGAGGGTCTGGCGGACGACATTTTTGCGGCGGAAACGGATCTCCGTGGAGATCTGGGTGTCGCGCACACCCGCTACAAGACCTTCGGAAGTGGAGGGAAGGAAAATGCCCAGCCCTTCGTGGATTACTTCGCCTCTCTGGCCCTTGCTCACAACGGCCATATCACCAACACGACGCAGATCGAGGAGAAACTGAAAGAGCGGGGCCAGGTTCTCGAGGCTGAGTGTGATGCGGAGCCGCTGTTGAGGGTGCTTGCCCTGTGGTTCGAGCATTTTCGAAAGCTGGATGAGCGTGCCGCCGAGCACGAGATCATGTTCAGGGCGATCCGTGAAGTCCAGCAGCGGGTGACCGGGGCCTACTCGGTGGTCGTCGCCAGTCCCGGCGCCCTCTATGCCTTCTGCGATCCCCACGGTTTCCGGCCCATGGTCCTGGGACGCAGAAGGGGGGAGGGAAGGGAAGCGTGGATGGTGGCCTCGGAAACCATCGCGCTTGAACAGAACGGTTTCGAGATCGTCGAGGAGGCCTCTCCGGGGATGGCCTGGTACATCAATCGGGAGATGGACTGCGAGCGAAGGGAGTTGCTGGCCCTTGAAGCCAGGCCCTGCGCCTTCGAACTGATCTATTTTGCCGACGTCGAAAGCCGGATGATGGGTGACGCGATTCGATCCCACCGCTGGCGGGCCGGGCGTGGCCTTGCCCTGTACCTCGCGGATGCAGCACCGGAGATCTTGTCGGAGATCGACCTCGTGATTCCCATTCCCCATTCCCCGATCCCGGGCGCCGAAGCCTTCGCCCAGAAGATCCAGGAGATGATTCCGGAGAGCAGGCTCCAGTATGTGACGCCGGTCTCAAAGTACCGCTACGGGGGACGGATCTTCATGGCGGAGACCCAGAAGGCCCGGGACGAGGCGGCGATGCTGGATTTCCGGGTGGATGAGAAGACCCTTGCCGGCAGGAATGTCTTCGTCATCGACGACAGTATCGTAAGAGGGACCAACGCCTCGAGGATCGTTCGCGCCCTCCGTGCGGCCGGGGTAGCAAAGATCTACTTCGGAGTGCTCTGGCCGATGGTGATCGATTCCTGTTTCCAGGGGATCAATACGCCGACCCAGTCGGAGTTGATCGGAGCGCGTTTCAACGGGGACGTCGACGAGGTCCGAAGGGAACTCGGCGTCGATGAGCTCTATTACCTCCCGATCGATCGTTTCAGGGAGCTGGTGCTCAAGGGGAAGCCCGCCTGTATGGCCTGCGCCACGGGTCACCGTGCAGTCAAGTTTGAATGTGCAGGTGACATCCTCCCGCCGCGTTGACGGTCCGGCCGTGCCGGGGCTGAGGAGAGTGGGGGCCTTCGCCTCAAACAGCCTGCAGCGCCAAGACCTCAGCGGGCGGAACACTTGAAAATTGCAGAGAAGATCGAATAGACTCAGGGGAGAAGCCCAGCCGACGTATTAGAAAAATCCGGCCGGCCACGGATAATCCGACCTGCACAAGGTCTGAAGCTCGAAGTGTATTGGAGCAAAGGAGGAGAAATGAAGAATATTGCTCTCGCCGTCGTGATTCTGATCGCAGCAACACCCCTGGTGGCTCAGAATCTCATCTCAAACGGGAGTTTTGACACCGATCTCGCGGGGTGGACGGTGACCACAAGCACAAACGCCACGGTGGGCTGGGTCAGCAGGGATGCCGATGATTCCGGGGCCTCAGGTTCGGTCGAGGCGACGAATCTGCTGATGAATGGCGGTTCGTCGCAGATGCTCTGGCAGTGTTTCGAGGGCAGTGAGGGAGATGAGATTTCCTTTGACCTGATGGTCTACCAGCCAAGCGGACAACCCGGTGAGGGTTGGGGCGGTTGCCGCTCGAGATTGTATGATGGACCGGGCTGTACGGGCTCCGTTCTCGACTACACTTTTTGTTCCAAGAATGCCCCCCAGGGGAGTTTTGATCAGTGGCTCCCTGTCAGCAGGAGCTGTATGCTTCCGGCGGGTTCTGCTTCGGTTATGGTGATCCTCGCGGTTACCGGCGTCAGCGGAGGTACCTCTTTCACCGCTGACTTCGACAATGTTGTCATCAGCAACACCGCTATTTTCGCGGATGGTTTTGAAAGCGGAAATACATCGGGCTGGACCTCCCAAATTCCCTGATCCCGTATCTTGGCGGGATCTATTTCTTCATTGGATTTGCCCGAGACCTTCGGGATGAAATCGATCCGGGGGCCGCTGACGGCCTTCCGAAGGGAGCGAATATATGAAGGTCCAGAAGTTATGTGTTGTGTTTATTCTCGGAGTCCTGATGGGATTGCCGGCTTCTTCAATCGCCGGTAGCCGGGCGAAGGAACTCAAGAGAGAGGCCAAGAGGGCCGACATCGATGAGACGGCCTCGGCCGCCCTCCAGACGGTTCTTCAGAAGAGTGAAAAGGCGAAGGAACTGTTTGATAAGTCCTATGGCTGGGCGGTTTTTGACAATCTCAAACTGGCCTTCGGGATTTCAGGAGGCGGCGGGAACGGGGTCGCGGTGGAAAAGAGTACGGGTAAGCGGGTCTACATGAAGATGGGGACAGCCGGGATCGGCCTCGGCCTTGGCGGCCAGAAATACCAGGTCGTCTTCTTTTTTCAGGATGCAGGGAGCTTTCGAAGCTTCGTTGACAAGGGCTGGAAGGCGGAGGCCTCAGCCAAGGCGGTGGCCGGAAAAGAAGGGGTCAATGCCAAGACCGATTTCACCAACGGAATCGCGGTGTTTCAGCTGACCGAAAAAGGGCTGATGGCCCATGCCGATATTGCGGGAACGAAGTACTGGAAGAACAGGAAACTCAACTGATTCCGGCCCCCGCAGTGCTATCATGAGTGCATGTGCGAGCTCCGGTGGATTCGGCTGCGGAGGATAGGGAGGATCTTGAGCTGCCTGCTTCTGATCAGCGGCGTTCTCCATCTCCCCGTCCTTGATGCCGAGAATGTGGAAATTCCACCTCCGCTGGAGATTCAGCTGAAGATCATCGGCGAGGGTCTCGAAGTTCAGCTCCATCTCAATGAGCTTCTGCCGAAGGCCTTCGTCGAAACCCTCCCTTCCGGGGCTGTTGTGACCGTCGTCTATCCCCTGAGGTTGAAAAAACACCGTTGGCTCCTCTGGGACGGCGGTCTCTGGAAGGGCGAGTTGACCGCACGAACCGCCTTCGATCCCATTACCGGCAGATACCGATGTGAGCTGCTCCTGGGAGAGATTATGGTGGCCTCGGAAGAACGGGATACTGCTGACGAGGCGGCTGCGTGGCTCGTTGATCCCCCCGCATTCCGGGTCGTTGTCGATGGTCTTGATTCGCCGAAGAGGCTCTACTTCAGGGCCAGGGCGATTTTTTCGACCTCGACGACGCTGCTCATCTTCCCGGATTCGACCGGGACGGATTGGGTCTCGGTTTCGCTGATTGAACAGGAGTCGGGAGATTCGCCTTCGGCAGAAGGGCCCGTGGACTAGGACTGTGGGGCGACTGGGAGATGCCTGGCGGGAGCACCACAGGGAAAATAAGTTTCTTCTGAGGAGTTTCTTCATTCTCCTCGGTCTCTCGATCGGGGCCTACTACCTGTACCAGCGAACCCAGGCCGCTTCGGCTCAGGAGCTGACGAACCGCCTGCTCCTCTTCGTCCTGTGGTACCTCGACCTCTCTCTGATTGTCACCCTGAGCTTCATCATTCTCCGGAGCATCGTCAAACTGGTGCTGGAGAGTCGGGCTGGAATTCTCGGCGCCCGGTTCAGGACGAAGTTGATTTTTACCTATATCGCACTGACCTCGATCCCGGTCATCTTTATCTTTCTGATCGCAACAAATCTCCTGCAGCACTCCATCGATCGCTGGTTTTCCGCGCCCGTGGAGGAGATCCTCGGGAGCGGCCGTGATCTTGCGGTTGAGCTG
>JANTFG010000283.1 GCA_024763555.1 Thermoanaerobaculales bacterium | reverse complement strand
GGCGATCTTTCGAGCTGTGCTCTCAGCGGAGTTCAGATCTCCTGGAGCGCCGTGACAGGCGCGACATCTTACGACCTTCTGGTTGATGCGACAACCCTGGTTTCGGGTGTAAGCTCGCCATATACCTATACTCCCGGAGACAGCAACTCCCACACCTATGCGGTGCGTTCGAATAACAGCTGCGGATCCAGCGGATGGTCGACAGCGACCGCGGGCGTGGATGCGGATCACAGCATCGGCGGATTTGCCGGGATCAGAACCGCTGCAGATCGTGATTCCTGCGACGACACCGGCGTGACCCTGAGCTGGTTGACGCCGACGAGCTGGAATGACGGAGGAACGGGTTCGCGCAGTTTCACGATTCAGCGGAATGGTTCCGATCTTCAGACGGGGATCTCCGAGACGGTGACTTCGGGAGTTGATACAACCGGTACCAACGGCACGAGCTATAACTATGGTGTCGTGGCGATCAACGGCTACGGGTGCTCTACCGGCGCTTCGACGACCCTGGCGGCGACCGACAATGTCGGCACGGCCCCGAGCTTCAGCGGCCTGCAGAGTGTTGCGGTCGATTCGGGAGGCGGGTGTTCGCTCCACCTCGAGTGGAACGCGGCCACCAGCGGGTGTTCCTCGGCACCGGGGATTGTCTACAACGTTTATCGCTCAACGACCTCCGGCTTCACGCCGGGCTCCAGCAACCTGCTGGCCTCCTGTGTTTCGGATCTCTATTACGACGACTCTTCAGCTCTGACGGGAACGACCTACTACTATGTGGTCCGCGCCGAGGATTCCTCGACCGGGCATGGTGGTTCGTGTAACGGTGGATTCGAGGAAACGAATACGACCGAGGTCTCCGGGACGCTCTCGAGTGGTTCAACGGTTCAGACGGTGTTCTCTGATGATTTTGAGGGTTCGCCGACTCCATCGGGACACGAGTGGATCGGAGGAACTTTCTCCGATGACGGCGGCGACGGATCCGACTGGCATATTGCAGGGAACCGGGTCCACAACGGTACCACCTCGGGTCAGTTCGGAAACGGCACCCAGTACTATAACGACTCCAACGATGCGATCATCGCCGGTTGTGATGGAAGTACGGGAAATTGTGGGACCAGTGGAATGAACGGGATTGATATCCCGGCGGCCGCTACCTCTGTAACTCTCAGTTTCTGGGAGTGGAGAGATTTTGAGAACAATTACGACGGGGCGCTGCTGATGTATTCAACGACCGGTGCATTGTCCGGTTATACGCAGGTCCCCGACACGGATCCGGGCAGTGGCCCCTATATTTCTGCGATCTCATATAATGGGACGTTAAGTAGTGCCTGCCCTCCGTCGAATACCACTGCGGGAATTGAGGAATGGACCAACAACATCGGCTCCTGGCAGCAGGTTACGGTCAACCTCGATCGTCTCGCCGGCAGTACGGTGTGGTTCGCGTGGCGCGCAATTTCGGACTGCTCGGTGCAGCATGAAGGCTGGTACATCGATGAGGTCCTGATCGAAGCCGACATGCCCGGCACTGCCTGCACCTCCGGCGCCCCCGACCCGGTGGAGCATCTGACGGCAAGAGCGACTTCGACGGCGGTGAAGCTGGAGTGGATGAACTCGACGACGGGATTCGCGAGTGCGCGAATCTGCCGTGACACAGCGGCATTCCCCTCCGATCCGGCGACTTGTACTCCGATCTACACTGGTGGAACCGCGGGCGCTTACGGAACCTACACCGACACCGGTTTGACCGATGGGACGACCTACTACTACACGGCCTGGGTCGATAACGGTTCGGGGCTCTACTCGACTCGGGAAACCGTGACTGCGCGTCCCTTCGCGACGACGGGCAAGGCCCAGTGGGCCTACTCCTCGGGTGCGACGGCCTTAGCCCCCAACGGGGTCTACCCGGGTGCGATCGGCACGGGCTCGACCTTCGCGGTTTCAAACGACCGCGTGCTGCACGGGATGAACCCGACGGCTGCAGGCGGCGACTGGCCGAGGACCTCGCCATACGCATGGAAGCCGATGGCGATGAACGGCCCGGCCCAGGCCCGTCCGCCGGTGGTTCCGACGACAGTGATCCCAGGCGCCGATATGGTGGTCTTCCTGGGATCAGAGGACGGTCATGCCTATGCCGCCAACGCCAAGACGGGTGCGACCCTCTGGCAGAGTTCGGCCTTAGGCAGCATCCTTCTGGCCTCGCCGGCAGGGATGTTCACGGCCTTCGGTGGTTCCTGGAACCTGGTCTTCGTCGGTTCGCGGGATGCCGGTTCGGCGAACGCGATGTACGCGCTTGAGGTTCTCGACGGTTCGACCTCCTGGAGTTTCGATAACGGCGGGGGAGGCAATGCCATCGGGATCATCTCCTCCTCGGCTTATGTCGACTACGCCAATAATCGACTCTACTTTGCCAGCCGTGAGAATCCCTCGGGTTCAGCCAACACGATGTGGTGTCTGAGCTTCACGGGATCTTCCGCCTCGCTGCTCTGGGCGCGGGCCCTGGGTGATATCGATGGTGCGCCTGCTCTGTATGACGGCGCTGTATACGTCGGAAATAACGCCGGAGAAGTCTTCGCACTGGATCCGGTCACCGGTGCGACGAAGTGGTCCTATGCAACCGGCGACGGCGTCGTCAAGGGCTATGTCTATCCACAATTCCAGTCGGTGCCGAGGGATGTCTATTTCTCGACATCGGGGAATATCTGGGCGCTGACCGACAGCGGGACTTCGGTTTCGCTCGACTGGCAGCGGGGGACGATCGCCTCGCCCTCGATTCTGCTGGCGGTTCCGGGAGGAACGGATGCCTACGTGGGATCCTCAGACGGGAAGCTCTACCAGTTGAATATTGCCAGCGGCGCGGTCGTGACCTCTTTGACGATCGGAGACGGGACGGCCACCGTCGGTAATCCGGTGATGGACGTGATCAACAACATGGTCTATGTTGGAACGGAAAGTGGCGCGGTGTACGGCGTCAACCTTCCCCTGAACTAGGAGGACGAGATGCGAAAACTGATGATGACAAGCCTGGGAGTACTCGCCCTGAGTCTGCTTGGTACGCCGAGCGCACATGCCCAGGTGAATGTTGAGCGATCAACCTCTGCGGCGGATACCGGGTGTTTCTACGTCCTGCCGACTTCCGTGGAGTCTCCGCTCCATTCATCGAACCCCGCAGAGTTTTCGGCCCGGAAGACGACGGACATTCTTCTCAACACGGTTTTTCCGAGGGCTCTGGACGGGGAACATCTCCTGACCTTGAAGCTCTATACCCCCAAGGGCTATCTTTATCGGCAATTCGACGTGCCGGTGGGGCCGGATCGGGGGAGAGCGTCTCAGGGCAGGAAGGTGGAACATTATCCATATCCCGTGATGGAGCAGTTCCCGGAGGTGAAGGCCATCAACGGTAGCAAAGTGCAGGCGGTCACGATCCATCTGCCGGTTGCCGGGAGTAATATCATCACCAGTTCCCTCTATGGGAAGTGGACCGTAAAATTTACCCTGGATGGTCAGGAACCACCCTGTCGAGTCAGGGAGACGCGCTTTATTGTTTCGGAATAGTTTCTGCTAAGATCACCGGCGGTGAGAATCGCCGGAAGGTAGAGACTCCGGTGACGTCCTTTATTTGCTTGGAGGAATGAATGCAGCTGAAACGGGCCGAGGGCCTTGCATGGAGAAAACTCGGTGACGAGACCATCGTCATCAATCTCGAGAAGAAGATGATGTATGGACTCAATGCGGAGGCCGGAGAGCTCTGGGAAGCCCTGGAAGCAGGTCTTGATCTCAATGCGGACAGTCGAGCCGCGGATGAATCCGTGACGGTCTTCATCAGTGATCTGCTTGCCGAGGGGCTGGCCTCGGGGGATGTGCCGCCGTCAACGGGTCCTGTTTCCTCCGCATCGGGCCCGAGGCTCCTGTGGAAAGAAGAGGTGCAGCAGTTTGCCGGCGGCTGCGGTTTCCAGGCCGGCCAGGGCGGGATCTGCGATAACGCACCCTTGAGTTCCTGAAGATCTGGAATTGACATGAATATCGACCCGGCTTCGGCCGGGTTGTTTTTTTTCGCGAGTTCTGCTGAGATCTGAGAGATGGAGAAGAAATCGCATTTCCTGGCCCTCTTCGAAAGAGCCCAGCGGGAGAAGATTCCGCTGGAGGTCTCGATCGAGTTGACCCATCACTGTAATTTCCGTTGCCGACACTGCTATATCCCGGATTTCAAGGTGCCGGACCGGCTGTCGACCGAACGGATTCTTGAGCTGCTCGATGAGCTGGTTGAGATGAGAACGCTCTATCTCACATTCACCGGCGGCGAGGTTTTTCTCAGGCGCGACTGGCGTGAGATCTTCAGAGTGGCCCGGCGGAGAGGATTTCAGATCACGGTGCTGAGCAACGGCTCCCTGATCGATGAACTCATTGCCGACGAGCTGGCGGACCTGCATGCCATCGTTGAGATCAGTTACTACGCGGCCGAGGCTTCGAAGTTTGAGGCGATCACCGGGCGGGAGGGCTCCTTTGAAGCCACGACCCGTGCGATTCGACTGCTTCGGGGGCGGGGGGTTGAGCTGCAGCTCAAGATGCCGGTCATGCGGCTCAACAGCGGCGGTGTTCCGGCCGTTCGGAGCTTTGCGGAAGAGCTGGGCGTGGACTTTCAGTCTTTTGCCAAGCTCCTGCCGATGAAGGATGGGGGAGGGAAGCCCCTTGAGGAGCGGATGAGCCGGGCGGAACTCCTGAGCTACGTGTCCGGGCCGCACTCGGCCTGCTTTCTTCCCGGTGAGGCGGATGTTCATCCGCCGGCGCAGGGGGGGCCTCTCTGCGCGGCAGCACATCGCTTTGCCGCGATCTCCTCCAA
>JANTFG010000282.1 GCA_024763555.1 Thermoanaerobaculales bacterium | reverse complement strand
CTGCCATGAGGCGACCGAGGCCCACATCGAAGACCCCTCTCCCTCCAATATCCGGAGGCAACCCTCCAGAGACGCCTGTGTCAGCTGCCATGTGGATCGCAGCAGCCACCTCGACCTGATGGCGCCCGCCCATCAGCGAAACAAAGTCAGCTGTCTCTCCTGCCATGATGTCGGTCACTCAAGCCCCGACACCGAGGTGCTTCCGACCGTCAACCGGCGCTGTATCGGTTGCCATCCCTTCGAGGCATCCCGATTCGAACTTCCCTTCGCCCACCGCGAGGGGACACGGGCCTTTGACTGCACCGAGTGCCACACGATGCACGCAACTTCCCGAAAGGGACGACTGAACCTGCAGGATGAGAGCGCTCCTTGTGTTGCCTGCCATTCGGACAAACGCCTTCCCTTCGCCTTTCCTCACCCCCCCGACAATCGGCGGGGCTGTATGAGCTGTCATACGCCACACGGGTCCACAGCTCCCCGACAACTCGTCAGGAACAGGATCAGCAACCTGTGTCTGGAATGTCATACAGGAGTCCCCTCGTCCCACGAGCTTTCCTCCACGAGGTATCAGAACTGCACCAACTGCCATTCGGCGATCCATGGATCCAACCGGGATCCTAAACTTTTCAGGAACTGAAGGAGGTTTTCATGAGAAGAATGTTCATCATTTTCGGCATGATCGCGGCTTTTGCGCTCACGGTCGGCGCCACGGACATGGTGGTTTCCCACCAGACCGGGACGCCGCTCGTCTCCGACAACCCTTTGGATCTCGTCTCGACCCTGATGACGATGTATCCACAAAAGGCTCTGGAGGAAGGGGTCTATATCGGCTCGGAATTCTGTATCGCGTGTCATTCCAGCAAGGCGGGATTCCGCGACACCCTGCATCGCATGAAGATTCGAACACCGACGCCCGAAACGGTCGTCAACGATTACAACCAGAACGGGGTCAACGATTTCGACGAAGGCCTCGACTTCAACCAGATCTCATCGGCTTTCGATGCCTACAAACCCAACGCCCCGGTGCTCTCTCACGAAGGAAATACCTACTACATCACCATCGGCTCCCTCAAGATGCCCCTGGTCGCCGCCCAGGGCGGAGTGGGCTGGAAGCAGCGCTACGTGGTCCGGGCACCGGTGACCGGTACTCCGAATGGTCTGACGGCCGGTAACTACGTCACGCCAATCCAGTACAACCTCTCGACCCATGGCTATGTTGTGTACCATGGCTCAGACTGGTACGATTCATCCAATCAGCCGAAATTCTCGTCCGGCGTCAGCGCCGCTGAGTTCGCCGCGAACAACAGCCGCTCCTATTCCAAGGGCTGCATCGGCTGTCACTCCACCGGAGTGAAGTCCATAACCCAGGATGCCAACGGAGAATGGCAGGCCGACCTCTACCCGGCCGCCCTCGTCCAGCCCGATGACCCGACCTATTGGGATTTCGACCACGACGGCAACAAGGACCTGACCAACGTCGGCTGCGAGAGCTGCCACGGTCCGGGCTCCGCCCACATCTTAAACGGCGTTGATCCCTCGAAGATCGTCAACCCGGAAGACCTTGACACGGACCAGGCCAACCGGATCTGCGGTCAGTGTCATCTCCGCCCGAAATCCGTCCCGGACGGCAACCACGGTTTCCTCTACAACGAGACCGAGGGCCGCCAGTGGCTGCCCGGCTCGGGAGAGGATTTCACCAACTACGGCACCGATCACGGCGGCCGCTGGCCCGATGGCGTCCACTCCAAGCAGCATCACCAGCAGTGGCTGGATTTCAACGAATCCTCGAAGCCGACCTTTGAGTTTCACCCGGTCTTATGCACCGAGTGCCACGAGCCGCACCATAACACCGCAAACGAGCATCAGATCGTCGAGAGCATTGATGAGGACGGCCTCGCCATTCCGACGGAGGTGGACAACGACACCCTCTGCCTGGCCTGCCACGCCACCCACGGAGATTTCGAGGATCTGACGAAGGAAATGATCGCCAATTACGACGAGAATATCGATGAGATCGCGCACGCCGTCAGCGCCCATACCCATCACCCATTTGCGCCTGAGCGCCACATGGGTCTTTCCCGCTGCACATCCTGTCATATGCCCAAAGTCGCCAAATCGGCGGTGGCATTCGACATCCACTCCCACACCTTCGAGGCCATTCCTCCCGAGAAAACTCTGATGTATCAGGACCAGGGCGGCATGCCTTCCTCCTGCGCCATCAGCTGCCACTCTCAGAAGGCCAACCTCTGGGGATACGGGATATCTCCGGACATCAGCGTCTGGAACGGCGAGTTTGAGAACATGAACGCTGAGAAGCTGATGGAATACTACGGTCCCGGAGGACTCTGGTGGAACACGGACGACCCGGCCTCTCCGACTCGTCGCCACCTGGATGAAGCCGCTCCTGCCGGTTCCTACCGGAACCCGGAGGATATCGATCTCGAAGACTGACGAATTCTCTCTTATTTGAATCAGGGGGCCTTCCGGCCCCCTTTTTTTTCCTCGCGCTTCAGCTCCCGACCCGGTCCCAGATCTCGGCAAAACCCTGATGCTGCTCGACAAAAAGCCCCCGGATTTGGGGATCGAGGAGACCCTTCGGATCCATCCTCTCGTCGCCTTCAAGAAGAATGTCCCGCGCGCGCTCATGCGAATAACCGTCCTTGTAGGGCCTGGGAGAACGAAGGGCATCATAGATATCAGCCAGGGAGACAATTCTCGCCGCCACGGGAATCTCCGCGCCCTTCCGCCCATGGGGATAGCCGCCGCCATCCCACCTCTCATGGTGATTCAGGGCGATCTCGGCCGCCATTTTCAGGCGATCCGAGGCCGAGAGGATCTGGTAACCATAAATCGGGTGCCTCTGCATCTCGCGGCGCTCTTCCTCATCCAAGCTGCCCTTCTTCCTCAGGATGGCAACGTTGACGCTCATCTTTCCCACATCATGAAGCTGAGCCGAATATCGGATCTCATCACAGAAAGCCCGAGGCAGATCGAGAAGCGTCGCCATGAACCAGGAGTACTCGTTGACCCTCTTGACATGGCGGGCTGTGTTGTCGTCGTGAATTTCCGCGGCTCGAGCGAGGAGGGAAATGGACAACTGGAAGGCCTCTTCGGTCTGATCCTTGAGCAAAGCGATCTTTTCCCGCTGGCTCTGAAGCTGAACATTCCTCCTCTTGAGACGGATATTCTGCGCCTCAATCCTCTCAAGCATCTGCGCCCGCTCAACCGCCGAACCGACGATGTGGTTGAAGGGCAGGATGAGATCCGCCTGATCCGCCTTGAAGGGGAGCGGGCCCTTACCCTCGCCATCCCTGCGATTGATGAGCTGAACCACCCCGATCACCTTCCGGTCGTGATTGAGCAGGGGAAAAGCCAGCATGCTCCGGCTGCAATAGCCCAGTCGCCGATCGAAGCTGGGATCGAAACTGAAAGGCTTCTCCCCGGGGATGGCGTAGAGATCGTCGATGAAGACCGTTTCGCCGGTCACGGCAACATAGCCTGCGATCGAAGTCTCGTTGAGAGGTATGACGATCGGGATGCTCTGCAGGGACACGAGGTCGTTCTGGGCGTCTGCTGCTTCAAGCCGCCTTCTGCTTCGACTCCCCCTGAGGACAAAAATCGTTCCCGCCTCGGCGCCGGTCAGTTGCCGACTCTTCAGAAGAACCCTGGAGAGCAGCTCAGCCAGGGGCTGGGGTCTGGAGACTTCGATAAACTCCAGGAAATCGAGCAGAACGCTCATTTTTCCTCAACCCGGGTCCAGACCGTGGTCCGCCCGAGAAGGGAAAAGCCGATATAGCCCCGAACCTTGAGCCGATCGCCTTTGAGTTTCATCCAGCAGCGGTAGGTCTTTCCGTTATTGGGGTCATAAATCGTGCCCCCACTCCATTTCTGCTTGCCCTCGTAGTGAAAGCCTCCGACCATTTCAAGTCCCAGGATCGGTCGCGTTTTCAATGCCTGATCCGGGTTTTCACGGTCTACCTTGGGCTTCCCAACCCACTCCGGACCCTCTTCCTCAGGATATTCCGGCTCTGACAGCCAGACGATCCGGCCGGAGTATGTATCTCCATCCCGTGTGATTTCAACATGAGCCGGGCCTCCCTCCGCCTCGGGGTCGGTTTGCCAGAGGCCCAGGATCGCATCAGCATCCCCGGCATATAAGGGCATCGCCAGCCCCAGACTCAGCAGGATTGGAAGGTATCTCTTCATCATGGCCTCCTTGTGTCCTCTCATCCATCCTACACCGGGATCGCTGATTTTCATTCTCGAAGCCAGGAATGAGGTCGTTGCGCTGCGGGTTGGTTTGGGGCGAACCGTCCCCGTGAGCAGGCCCGCTTCATGGGTCCTGCCGACTCCAGATGCTCTTCCGCCTGCTACACTCCTGTCATGATCACGCTTCACCCGGACGTCCCCCTCGCACACCTGAGTACTCTCGGCCTGGGCGGCCGGGCACGCTTCCTCTGCGAGATCAGCGAAGCCGGAGATCTGGACGAGGTCATGGAACTTGGTGAAGCAAAGCAACTCCCAATTCATATCCTCGGGGGAGGCTCCAACCTCATCGTCTCCGATGAGGGCGTCGAAGCCCTCGTCCTCCGTCCCCTGCTCCGACATTGGGGATGGGAGCATGGAGGTGACGGTGTACTCGTCACAGCCGGCGCCGGGCTGGAACTCGATGAGCTGGTCGCAGAAAGTACCCGACGGGGACTCTGGGGCCTCGAAAACCTCTCGGGCATCCCGGGGAAAATGGGAGCTGCGCCGGTTCAGAACGTCGGCGCCTACGGAGTGGAAATCTCCGAACTGATCGAGAATGTCGAGGTCTACGACTTCCAACACCGGTG
>JANTFG010000281.1 GCA_024763555.1 Thermoanaerobaculales bacterium | reverse complement strand
GGTCGGCCCCACCGATGGCCTGGCTGAGAAGCTCGTCCATTCCCAGCTGCATCTCGCCGGTCGGCGTCAGTCGTGCCCAGGTGTGATTGCTGCTGAGAAAGAGACCCTGGGGAATGCGGATGTCGGAGAAGGCGCGGACGGCGGAACCCACTCCGGCGGTCTCATGGCTACGGGCCATATGAAGACGAATCGCCTCAATGCCGATGAAGACTGCGACGGTCAGGATGAAGAATACGACGGTCATTTGAAACCTCCCTCCGGGTGAGCCCGGAACTGTGAGCTCCGCTGCCTTGCGGGCTCGCCCAGGGAAAATGCATAGGCCGTGCCAATTTTGACGATTTTTGGAAGTCATGTTATTACAGTGGTTTATGAAAATTGCAACAGCTCAGCCCTCTTCAGGGTGATGAAAATACCTACTCGGGCGATGCAAATATCCGTGAAAGTCACGAAAACACCTGTAGCTCCAGTGCTTTGAGAAGACGTTGTTTTTATCAACGCCCTTTGTTGAGGCTTTCAATATCGCTGCGGAAATTGGTGTCGATCGTATAAGGTGTCGTCTTTTCAAGACTCTGCAATTCCGGATGTGGAAAGACCAGGGGAGAGGCGATCACCTGTCCTTGGCAAACATGGATAGCTCAGCCCAACTCAAGGCAGCAATCCATCGACCCCGCTACTCTCTCCCCCAGAGTTCCTCGAACTCCTCGGCACTCGGGCCCTCCGCGGCCCCCCGGGTCTCGATGGCTTCGCCCCCGGCAAGGCAGTAGGGCTGTGCGGCCGAGGGCGCCCGGTGGATGATCTCGCCGGAGCCCCCGATTCCGATCTCCCGGGTCACGAATCCATCCGGGCAGACCTCGAGGAGCAGCTCATCGATCTCGCTGCCTTCAAGCGCCGGAAGGGTGTCAGGAGCCCACTTGAGAAAGAAATGATCGGGTCCGTCCTGTTTCGACATACGTCTTCCTTCCTTCTGCAGCAGATCGATGTATGCCTCTTCGATCAGCTGCGTCCTTGAAATCTCCAGTCTTGACATGAGTGCCTCGGCGATGTCGTCGCCCTCCCGTGCACTCTGCTCCTCTCGAAGAACAACCTCAAGCTCGAGAAAGTCCCCCAGCCCCTCGACGGTGTCCAGGTGAAGCCGGGTCTGGCCGATGAGGTAGAGCAGACGCCGTTTCCTGACGAGGCCCTTCACGCCGTTTGATGCCTCGAGAACGAGTTTCAAAGCCCCGGGATCGGAAACTGGGAGAACCGAGAAGGTAGATTCCTTCGGCCCCGCCTGATCCGGCCGCCGATAGTAGATCAGCTCTCCCGAGCCGTCTCCGAACTCCCGGAGCTTGAGCCGACCGGAATTGCTGTGAAAGAAGGTGTCGAGCTGGTGGATCTCGATCGGGCCCTCGTCTGCGATTAACTCGGCCCGACGCCGTATTTCGGAGATAGACTCCACCCTCGCCTTGATTTCGATATTCCTTGGCATGATTTCCACCTTTGATAAGACGGCCCAGAGGCCGGTCGGGGTTTAAACGGCAATCGCCCTCTCTCCGGAGCACGACACCCACAAGGGCAATTGCAGAGCTTCCCGGTTCTCAGACAACCTCATTCACCTTCCAGTTATCGTCAACCCACAGACCGATGATTTCCATTTCCGGGTAGTGTCGACGAAGAAAACCGACGGCCTGTCTGATATGAGAAATCTGCATCTCTTTCGGCGCCGGATTCCCGGCGCAATCGTGGTGTCCCACAACGGCGATGCCTTCCGATCCATGATTCTCGATCGAGATGCTGATCCGGCTGAAGATGGAATCAAGTAGTGTCGTGTCCCTCTGTTCCGCCAGAATGAGATTCGGGCCGGCCTCAGTAATGACATCCACGAATTTCACGTCAAGTCGATCCTGCAGATATCGAATCACGGGAAGTTGAACCCTTCCATCCATACAGTTGATCAGCGAATAAAATTCCATAACAGTTCTCCCAGAGGCGGTCGAAGCCCAAGGTGGGGTGGATATGTCCCACCCTCTTTCTCGGGTCGATCATCGCCGGACCCGGAAGGAAACACAAGCCCGGCGGATGCACCCGGAGTCACTCCCTCGTCACGGGATCGGCTACACTGGGTTCATGTTCAAGATGGTGCATTCCGAAGTCTGGGCTTTCGATATGGAATGGACGCCGGACCCCCTGGCCGGCAGGCTCCTCTATCCAGAAGCGGCAAAGCTGGAAAGGGACGAAGAGGTCTTCCGCATCATGTGGGAGCGCGGCGGTGCGACCACGGAGGATCCCACGCCCTTTCTCAAGATGGCGATCTGTCGGATCGTCTCCATCGCCGCAGTCAGCCGTCAACGGCTGGGGCCCGGGGAGATCAGTCTGAGGCTTCTCTCCCTGCCCCACGATCCCTCCGATTCGGAAGAGACTTTCGAGGCGGCTGTCCTTCAACCCTTCCTGGACGCCCTGGGGGATCGACATCCTCAGATTGTGGGCTATAACTCCCTGGCTTCGGATCTCAAGATCCTGCTTCAGCGGGCCACCATCTTAGGCCTCGAGGCGCCGGGCTTTTGTCAGCGGCCCGAGAAGCCCTGGGAAGGGGTCGACTATTTTGCCCGCGGCTCGGATTTCAACGTAGACCTCAAGGAGATTCTCGGCGGATGGGGGCACGCGGCGCCCAGCCTTCACCAGCTGGCCGTCCAGAGCGGCATTCCCGGCAAGATGGACGTGGACGGAAACAGCGTCGCTGGGATGTGGCTGGAAGGGCGACTCGATGAAATCGTACACTACAACGAGTTCGACGCCCTCTCGACCTATCTCCTCTGGCTGAGGGTGGCGCATCTTGGAGGCTTCTTCGATACGGAAGGCTATGAGAAGGAGCAGCGGCGCGTCGAGATTCTGATTGAAGATGAGATCGGGAAGGGTCGGAGTCACCTCGAATCCTATCTGGTCGAGTGGAAGAGACTTCAGGCGGCAGTTGAAGCGCGTTGAGCCGGCGGAGTTTCTCGTGTCCCGGAAAAAAGCGGGGCGTACCCGCAGCTCAGGAGGTTTCAATGACACGTGAGATCATCAGCACCGACAGGGCCCCGGCCGCCGTCGGTCCCTATTCCCAGGCCGTCCGGATCGCGGATTTGATCTTCACGGCGGGCCAGATTCCCCTGGACCCATCAACCGGCGCCATCATCCAGGGCGACATCGAGGCACAGACCCGCCAGGTCTTGGAGAACCTTCAGGCCGTACTCAAAGCCGGTCATTCCAGCCTCGATCAAATCCTCAAGATGACGGTTTTCATGACCGATCTCAGTCTTTTCGGGCGAATGAACACCGTCTACGCCGAGTATTTCCCGGAGAAGCCACCGGCACGCTCCGCCGTCCAGGTCGCTGCTCTGCCGCTTGGAGTCGCGATCGAGATGGAGGCCGTGGCCTCAAGCTGAGATCAGCGCTCCCACGCGCTGCGACACGCCGGCCTCGGACGGAATCTCAAGGCGCTCGCGATCGTGCCTGCGCATGATCGCTCCTCAACCCTGAACCGCCGCCCACCGGGGTATGCAGTCATCCTCCCCACCTTCAGACCCACGCCGGCAAGACTCTGGAGCCGGGTCCCGAAGGACCCTGATCTCTCCCTCACTCCCCCGGGCTCAGCTCGAGAACGGGGACGAGGCGCTCCAGAGTGGAATCGCCGCCGTGAATCCATCGACGGCCATCGGGCGACAGTCGAAAACCGTGGTCTGCGAAAAGAAGCAACGCTTTCCGCCGATCCAGCCGAGGGACAATCTTCTTCAAGGCAATCTCCAGCTGTGTTGAGGCCAGGCGGCAGAGATCTTCGAAATCCTCGCTGCTCTCGTGAATCAGTCGGTCCAGAACATTGATCTTCTCCAGGGGATGGGAGAGCCCCGCCTCCGCGAGGCTTCCAAGCCAGGCATCCGTCGTCGTGCTTTCCGAAACCAGGGCGACCTTGAGCCCCTCCAGGCGCCAGGGCGCCAGCGCCCGGGAGAGTGCTTCCCGCACCTGCTCCAGGAGCACGACACCCAGACAGTCGACAATCAGCCACTGCCGCCGCTCTTCTGCTTCGAGAATGGAAATCAGCGAAGGAACTCCGCTGAGGACAGGACTCTGAGCCACATCTTCAAGCCTCTGGAGCCACTTCCTGCCGCCAATTCCGGCCATTCTCCGGCTTCGGCCATACAGCCGGGCGGCGAGGGTCGCGAGTTCCCCGGGCTTCTCCGGGTGAGAGGGCCGAATCAGCTCGGCGGCAGCTGAGACCAGGGGCGATAATTCCCCCGCTTCGGGCAGATCCAGCTCGCCTTCGAGCAGGAAGGAGAGAACCCTGTTCTCGACGGCCTCACCGAGGCCCAGTTCCTCGAGTTTTCTCAGGGCCTCGGGACCGATCCACTCGCGGTCGATCTCCCCCGCAAGGGCCTCGATCTCCTCCGCCCTGAAGGAACGCGGGAGCCTGAGACCGAATTGAAGGCTCTGCCGGAGGCACCAGCCGAGGATCTCCTGCCGATCCTCCTCCTGCGGCATCGAATGAAGACGAATTCGCGGCGATCGGATGCGCCGAATTTCTCCGGCAAGCGCCTCGGCCAGTTCCTCCGCGGTCCAGCTCCGCTTTTCAAGGCGGGAGGCAATCTCGGAAAGATCGACCTCCTTCAGAAGCTCCATCCCCGAAAGATGTCGATCAAGGAGTTCGACATTCTCGATCACCGGCGCTTCGGATCGACCCTTGAGATAGCTCAGGGTTTGTTTCGATTTCTCCAGCCCCTGCTCATGCCAGGTCGCCACGCTCTCCCGGACTTCGGAGCGCGCAAAGAAAAGTCGAAGGCTCTTCGTGATGCGGTCGCGAATCTTCCGCAGCTCCGCCAGCTCCTC
>JANTFG010000280.1 GCA_024763555.1 Thermoanaerobaculales bacterium | reverse complement strand
ATCGGGCACCTCCCATACTGACAGTATAACATACTGTCAGACCAGCGATGCAAATAACCGCTTCTCATTCAACCGTCACAAATCTGACGTGCGCCCCCGGTCAACCTTGCACTTGACCTTTGCGGCGGTTTGTGCTTACTATGTAAGTACGCGTGGGGGTGCCGTGATGAAGGCCAAGATCGTCAGGATTGGGAATTCCAAAGGCATTCGCCTTCCGAAACCGGTGATTGAGCAGGTCGGCTTGGCGGAGGAGGTCGTACTGGAGGTTCGGGGTTCTGAGATCGTGATCTCTCCTGCCGAGCGACCTCGGTCTGGTTGGGCGGAGGCGGCTCAGGCTCTTTCAGCCCATAGGGAGGATCGCTTGCTCGACGAGCCCACGCCGACGTCCTTTGATCAGAAGGACTGGAGTTGGTGAAGGTGTCGGAGATTCGGCGAGGGCAGGTCTTTCTCGTGGCACTCAACCCGACTCGGGGGCACGAGATTCAGAAGACCCGCCCCTGCGTTATCGTCTCGCCGGACGATCTGAACGCCCACATGCAGACTTACATCGTTGCTCCTCTGACCACGGGTAGTCACTCGTATCCTTTTCGCATCGCATGCCGGTTTCAGGGCAGGGCCGGGCACATCGTTCTCGATCAAATACGTACGGTCGATCGGCGCCGGCTGGTCAAGAGGCTTGGGCGACTCTCATCCCAAGCGCTGGAAAAGTCCCTCTCTGTGTTGAGAGAGATGTTTGAGCCGTAGCGACGAGCGGGCTCACACGCACTTCGTGACCAAGGGAGCTTCGCGCCAAAGTACAACGGCAAGACCCCGGCCTGACACCCGAAACGCGAAACTGAGCCGGCAGAGGCAGAAACAGGGTCAGAATCAGTGGCAGTTTCAGGGGCAACGGGGGAGTCCGGAACCGGAGCAGGAGCAGGAACCGCATCCGGAGCGGGGCCTCACGCCCGAGGCGCGAGGCTGAGCCGGCAGAGTCGCACTCGCAGTTGTCGAAATTTCCACGACCGCAACGGTTTCTTCCGGGACCTCCCTGCTCAGACTTGGGTTACCAAGGTTGTGCCCGGCGCACGCATTCCGCTCAAAAACCCACGGCCGCCCCGACTCCGGCATCGGCTCCGGATCTGCGGCTCCGGCCACAGTTTCGGTTCCTGCTTCCGCTCCCGCTCCGGCCCTCCGCGCACCGTCCCCGACATCCTCCACTGCCCGGATTCTTCAGCGTCGAACACGATAGAGCAGGCTCCGGCCCTCCTGAGCCATGATGCTGACACCCGGGATTCCCGCGAAGGGATCCTTATCCCTGAGCGCGTATCGTCGCCTCTCAAGATCGCCGCAGACGATCCACCCAACGCCGTATCGATCGAGGATCGCCCGGCGTCGCGTGGCACTGCTGTCCGTGTACAGCTCCCGGAGGGCATCAAAGCGCGCCGAAATCCGGAGGGGATCCTGTCCCCTCTGTCGAAGGTGCCATTCCCAGCCGACGACGGTGGGAAGACCCGTGTGCATGGCGATACGGCTGAAGTTCTGATAGGAAGGTCCGGCGGCCTCAGCGACGACATCTCCCGAACGCGCCATGCCCCGAAGGGCGCTGACGAGATATGCATCCGAGGAATCATGAGCCTCGAGAAAGGCGCGGCCGTCCAGACTCGGTCGCGGGGAGGCCACCCGGGGCTGGATCCATCCCTGGAGTATCCCGATCGGCAGGTTGATGAAGGCGATTGCCAGCAGCGGAGTCGTCGTCCACAGCAGCAGCCGCTTCCCGATTCCATCACTTCGCAGCAGCAGAATTCCCAGCGCCAGGGCCAGCCCGAGCCAGACTCCGTTGTAGATCTTGAAGATCGTGTTCATGCGATCGATCAGGGTGAAACGCTCGGCAAAGGCGATACCGAAAAGGGCCGTCGCCGCAAGGCACCATCCGATGCGCTGTCTCAGATCCCCTGTCCAGCGCAGGGCCGTCAGGAAGAAAATCCCCAGCCCCAGACCCAGTGCCGCCGCCGGGGAGGAGAAGGAAAGCCCGAGGCCGACCCCTGAAGCTGCCAGGAGGATGGCAATGGGAATGTCCTTCTTCGGACGAATGAGGGCGATCGCCGCCAGGGGCAGGAGAAAGAGGCCGAAATGGCGGAGTTCGGCCCCAAAAGGAGCGAAATCAGCCGTATTGAAGCCCAGGAGCGGGCCTGCGCCCCCTGCCCCCTGGCGCAGCCAGATCAGAAGCTCATTCACGAAGGGTAGGATGAGCAGGATCGCCGAGATGGCTGCGGCGACGAGCAGCCCGAGAGCCGAGAGGATTCGCGGTGAAATCAACAACACCGTCAGCCCGCAAAAAACGGCGGCCATCGGAATATCCCAGGGGTTTGTCGCCGCCAGTATGCCCGCCATCAGGCCGCAGCCGATGATTGGGATCAGGTGCTTCTTTTCGCTCAGCAGGACCCAGACCCAGGCGAGCAGACCGAGAAAGAGCGGTCCGGCAATGAAGTGGGCGTGGAGATCCGAGAAGATCGCAGTCCAAAGCGGGTATTCATCGATGGCATAGCCGGGAATCACCCGGGATGTGGCCCACCAGAGATCAAACCAGCGGTGAGACCGCGCCAGATCCAGCAGCCAGGGCCAGGCTAAATTCCCGACGAGCAGGACGAGGAGAGGAAGCAGCAGGAAGTCCCAGGTCTTTTTCCGTCGGGAAAACAGCAGCCCGAGGCTCGCCAGCAGGCCCGCCGAAAGGGCGGGGATGGTGGCGCAGGCGAGGTTGTATCCGACCCCCGAATCGATTCCGAGCGTCAATGGGAGGAAAACGCTGAGAATCTCGCCGAAATAGTAGTAATGCAGGGGCTGGCCCGCCATCCAGGGCTCTCCGGGTGGCCAGTGCCCGGCTCGGAGGAAAGCATTGAAGAAACTGAAGTCCATGGGCTTTTCGCCCCAGAAAATGGCCGGATTGAAGGCCCGGATCAGGAGAAAGAGCAGAAAGACGCCGAAAAAGACCGCCCCCACCCTCAGCATCGCGCCTCGGTGTGCCCTCAGCTGCTTTCGGATCTCGTCCCTCTTTTTCCCGCCTCCGAAAAGCAGGACAAAGCCTGCGGCTGCTGCAGGCATGAGGAAGAAAGCCGTCGCTGAGGAAGAGTTGACAGGAAGGCGGAGGTATTCAGATGCGAGCCAGAGCAGCCAGGCGGGAAGGACCCAGAAACTCAGCAACGAGAGGCCCAGGCCGGCGTCAGGCCAGCGCCCAAGCATCGGCAGGAGCAGAATCCAGCCGCTGAGGGCGGAAAGACCCAGGCAGAGGAGCCAGAGGATGGTCCAGCTCGACTGCTGACGGAAGCCGGGCCGGAAGGGAATTCCCGGCGCGCCGGCGACAAAACGATGATCCAGCGCAGCGGAATCGAGCCCCTTGAGGTCCTCGTCGATGCGTGTGCATCGGGCTGCGAGACGGCCCGGATCGATCTCCTCCACCCTTTTCAGGACGAGCACCCGGGGAAATTCGTAGTTGAGAAAACTCTCATCGGCCCCTTGAACCGGGGCTTTCCAGCCGAGGATGCGTGGCCCGCGGGAGGCCTGTGTCAGGACTTCGTACCCCGCCCGGCCGGAAAGCAGCAATCGGTAGAGATTTCCGGTCAAGGGATAGAGATCCGGGTTGGACAGCACGGTGTTTCGTACACGGTTCGATGTCAGGATGAGCCAGTCGGCGTCTGCGAGGACGGCAGCCAGCTTCCTGGCCTTGGCCTGGGTGTCGGGAAGATCGTAGGAGTCCAGGCTCAGGGATGTGCCGCCGATCGAGGGCAGGTGTTCGTCCCAGTGCTCCCAGGCAACGACGGCCTGATCAGGGATGATGCGCTGCAGCCAGGGTGTGGCGGTGGCAAAGGGATGGGGCTGAATGAGGGCCCAGGCATAGGCCGAAGCCCAGAGCATGGAGGAAGCCGCAACGAGTACGCTTCCCCTCCTGCGGGCTCCTTTCCGGAGGTGGGAGAGCCCCCAGGCGCCGAGAAGAACCATCGGCAGGATCAGCGGCGCCTCATAACGGAGAAACTTGACCTGAAGTGTGGCGAGCCGGAGGAGGTTCGGCAGGGTCCAGCCGAGAAGGATCAGCAGAAGCAGGAGGGACTCCTTCGGATGGGTACCGAGAAGGCGGTGACGGCGACGCCACAGCAGCGGGATGGCGCGGCAGGAGGCCCAGATGAAGCTGAGGAGGACGCCGGGTCCGACTCCCCAGAGGAGGAGTTGTTTCAGAGTGTAGACGAGGGGAGTGCTGTGGCGGTAGATGCGGACATAGGGCCATTCGATCTTTCCGGATACCATGGCGATCTGGGATTGGAGGTCATGAAGAAACTGCGGATTCGGATGGAGGCGGAGAAGCTCCGCCGCCCACCGGCCCGGAAAGGAGAAGAAGGCCTCGAGAAGGGCAAAAAGAGCGAAAAGGCCGAAGCCGAGACTGAATGCGAATCCGACAAATCTCAGGTTCCGAAATCTCAGCGCAGCGAGCGCGGTGAGGATGCCGACTGAAACGCAGCCCGCGAGAAGACCCGGGAGCATGCCACCTGCAAAGGCCCAGGGCTGCCCGAGGTAAAAGGCCAGGAGGGCGCCTCCGAAGAAGAGCTGGGCCCCGGCGAGGATGCGGAGGGAAGATTGCCCCCGGATGGCGAAGAGAATCACGAGGAGTCCCAGTGGAGCCAGGAGACCCAGTGAGGCGATCTTGACGGCCAGGGAGGCGCCGAAGCCGAGACCGACCGCCAGGGCCCGGCCCCAGGTCGGTCTTCGGCCCAGTTCAAAAAGTGCGAGAAGGACGAGCATGATCCAGAGGCTGTGATGAGCCTCGACGGTGCCGTAGTGGGAAAGCTGGAGATCCATGGGCGCCCAGGCCCCGA
>JANTFG010000279.1 GCA_024763555.1 Thermoanaerobaculales bacterium | reverse complement strand
AGGACCTCGCCGTTGAGCCAGAGACGCCCGACCTGCGAGAGCCCGAGCCGGATGGCCACCTGCCGACTGCGGTCACTTCGGATCGTACATCCGAGGTAGAGCATTTGTCTCCGGGCCGGCCAGGCCAGGCCCTCCAGCCGGAGCCATCCCCCGGCGCTGGTTCCGGGTACGGCCCTCCAGTGGGCCCCTGCCTGTGGAAGAGTCGCGGCACGATCGAAGGACTCAAGTTCTTCGATCTTCTCCGGGCCCAGTGCCCACCATCGGCCGACTCCGCCCTCTCTCCTGAAGATCTCCGCTGCTTCATCCGGGCGGCCTTCTTCAACGGCAATCCGCGCCTTCCACCTGAGAAGCTCGGTCCGGATCAGGGGGTCGATTTTCGGCGAGGCTTCGAGCTGGGCAAGCAGGCGGTGGGTCAGTGACCAGTCCGAAAAATCTCGGCGATAACGAAGTGCGGTGTCGATCAGGGCGAAATCCTCGACCCCGAGTCCACCCTTGAGCGCCCGGTCGACCTGCGCCGAGGCCCAGGTGTCGAGATCGGCGGCGGGGGCGCCGACGCCGGCGGGAAGACTGGCGCAGAGCAGGAGAAAAAGGCAGGAGAGGCTAAGGATCTTCGTGTGCATCGTCATTGGGGAAGTATGCCACGGTTTGGTGTACCATGCGGCCGAAGAGGCCCGCAACCCGGGCGACAGGTGGAAATATGCGACATGCCGTCATCATGGCCGGGGGATCGGGGACTCGATTCTGGCCGGCCTCCCGCCGCAGCAGACCCAAGCAGTTCCTCAGCCTCGGGGGTGATGTTCCTCTCCTCAGAAGCACTTTTGACAGACTCGGGGGCCTGATTGAGGCGGAAAATACCTGGGTGATTACGGGAGAGGAAACGGTTGAGATCAGCCGTGAGCTGCTGCCCGAAATTCCAGCAGAGAATATTATCGGTGAACCCGTCGGCCGGGATACCGCCGCCTGCGTCGGCCTTTCCGCCGTGTTGCTGCGGCAGCGGGACGAGGATGCCGCGTGCATCGTTCTGCCGGCCGACCACGTCATCGGGGATGAGGAGGATTTTCGCTTGGCCCTGGACGCCGGGCTGACCCATGTCGCGGCTGAAGGCGGCCTGATGACATTCGGACTCAAACCCCGGTATCCGGCAACGGGTTTCGGCTATCTCCGGGTCGGGGAGGAAGTTGGGAAGATCGGCGAGGAGATGATCCACCGGCTCGAAGGCTTCGTTGAGAAGCCGGACGCAGAGAAGGCGCAGGCCTATCTCGATCAGGGGAACTACCTCTGGAATGCCGGTATTTTTGCGTGGAAAGCGGTGGATCTCCTGGCCGAGATCCGGCGCCAGCTCCCCCTGCTGGCTGAAGGCCTTGAGGAGATCGGGGCGGCATCGGGCCCGGAGCTTGGAGAGAGTCTGCGCCGGGTTTATCCGGAGCTGCCGAGGATTTCGGTGGATTTCGGGATCATGGAGAGGGCCCGCCGGCGCTGGGTCATCCCGGTGGACTACCCCTGGTCCGATGTGGGCGCCTGGCCGGCGCTGAGGGAGGTTCTACCGGTTGACGGAGAGGGGAATCTCTTCCAGGGTCGGGTGCTCGCCCGGGATTGTCGCAACCTCATTGCCCGCAGTGAAGGCCCGCTCATTGCTGCCGCGGGACTCGAGGATCTCATCATCGTCACAACCGAAGACGCCGTCCTGGTGCTTCCTGCATCGGAAGCTCAGCGGGTCAAGGAGCTGGTTGCGGGTCTGGAAGAGCGCGGCTGGGATGATGTGCTGTAGGGGGGCTGAGCGGGATCAGCGACGCTGCTTCAGAGCGAGGGGTCAGTCGGTTGACACAAATCTGTCATGGTGATAATTTATCATCATGATGAGGACACAGATTCAACTGCCTGATGAACTCTACCGGGAGGCCAAGCGCGTCGCGGCGGAACGGGAGATCTCCTTTGCCGAGGTGGTTCGGCGTGGGATCGAGTACATCACGAGGGTCTACCCGCCTCGGGAACAAAGCGGGGGAAGCTGGAGTCCGCCTGAGCCCAAACATCTCGGAGACTTCCTTGCACCGGTCGAGGACTGGCGTCTCTTAGCTGACGAGCGGACGAACGATGATTTCCGTTGATACAAATATTCTCCTCTATTCCCAGAATGCAGACTGTCCTGAAAACACCGCGGCACTGAATTTTCTTCAGCAACTGTCTGGGCGTCAGGACGTGCTCATCTGCGAGCTGGTTTTGCTCGAGCTTTATATTCTTCTCCGGAACCCGGCGATTCTCTCCTCACCTCTATCTGCGGAGGAAGCAGTCAACATCTGTCGGGGATTTCGAAGCAATCCCCGCTGGCGGCTGGTCGAGAATGCTCCCGTGATGGAAGGGGTCTGGGAAGTGGCGGGAAATGCTGGCTTTGCGCGCCGGAGGATCATTGATCTTCGTCTTGCTCGAACGCTGCAACATCACGGCGTGACCCGATTCGCTACGGCCAATCTCAAGGATTTCCGAAATCTCGGATTCAAAGAGGTCTGGAACCCCCTTCTGCCTTCCTGAGATTGCGGGTGGATCCGGTCGGGAGCGTTCCGCTTCCGGTCTTCGGCTCCGGCATCGGCTTGCCGCTGCGGCTCCTGCATCGGTTTGTGGCCCGGCTCCCGCTCCGGATGTGCGGCCCCCGTTTTCAATTCCCGCTTCAAGCTCTGTTCCCATCTTTCTCCGACCTGATCCTCCTGAAGGGCTACAATCTATCGGATGAGAGAGCGAATCGCGGTTCTGGTGTCCGGGGGTGTCGACAGCTCGGTGGCCTTAGCCCGGGTGGCGGCGATGCCCGGAGTGAAAGCGACGGCTTTTTACCTCAAGATCTGGCTGGAGGATGAGCTGAGTTTTCTCGGCCAATGCCCCTGGGAAGAGGATCTGAGGATGGTCCGGGCAGTGTGTCAACAGCTGGGTGTCCCCCTCGTAATTCTCTCCCTGCAACGAGAATACCGGGAGCATATCGTCGAGTACTCCCTGGCGGAATTGAGGGCCGGGCGGACACCGAGTTCCGACGTGCTCTGCAACCGATTGATCAAATTCGGCGCCTTCTGGGATTCGGCCGGAGCGGGTTTTGATCGTGTTGCCTCGGGTCACTACGCGAGAATCCAGCACAAGGGGGAGGCTGCTCATCTCCTCAAGGGAGTCGACCCCGTCAAGGATCAGAGCTACTTCCTGTGCCGGATGCGGCAGGATCAACTGGCCCGGAGTCTCTTCCCGATCGGCGAAATGATGAAGGCCGAACTGCGTCGGGAGGCGCACCGGCTCTCTCTGGCCAACGCCGAGCGTCCCGACAGCCAGGGCATCTGCTTCCTCGGACAGATTCCCTATCGGGACTTCGTTCATTATCACCTCGGCGAGGCGCCCGGTCCCATTATTGAAATCAAAAGCGGCAAAACCCTTGGTGAGCACCGGGGCCTGTGGTTTCATACGATCGGACAACGCAAGGGCCTCGGCCTGGCAGGCGGCCCCTGGTACGTTGTTGCGAAAGACCCCGACAGCCGTAGCCTCTTCGTGATCCACCAGAACAGTCTGGATGATTTCAGACGCGCTCATTTTTACATCGATGATCCCAACTGGATCGTTGAGGCTCCGGAGGATGGAACTTTCGACATTCGTCTCCGTCACGGGCCGCGGTTCTGGCCGGGCAGGATCAAAATCCTGAACGACGGCCGAGTCGAGGTCCAACTGGAAGAAGGGGATTGCGGGATCGCCCCCGGCCAGTTCGCCGTGATCTACTCCGGGGAGGAATGCCTCGGCGGCGGACCGATCGGAGCGGAGGCCGGTCTGCCGGATGAAATCCACAAGGCTCTGGAGAGGGGATCAAAGGCCTGAGGACGACGATCCTTGCCGGGCGCCGGCCGGGTCCACGAGACGCAGCTTTGGGATCGCGGTACAATGTTCCGGCCCGGCGATTCGTTTTCAGTTTTGTCGGAGCGTATCAGGAGGAATTGTCATGGAAGATATCGTCATCTTAGGGGGCGCACGAACGCCGATCGGATCATTTCTGGGCTCACTCTCCACCGTTCCGGCGAATCGGCTCGGGGCTGCTGCCATCAAGGCGGCTCTGGAGCGCTCCGGTGTCACGCCGGAGCAGATCGAGCAGGTCATCATGGGGAATGTCCTCCAGGCGGGCCAGGGTCAGGCGCCCGCCCGACAGGCCGGAATCTACGCCGGAATTCCCTACGAAGCGGGTGCAGTGACCATTCACAAGGTCTGCGGCTCCGGCCTGAAGTCCATCATGTATGCGGCCAATGACATCCGCTGCGGCGAGTACGAGATCGCCGTGGCCGGCGGGATGGAGAATATGTCCATGGCGCCCTACCTGCTTCCCAAAGGACGTTCCGGCTACCGCATGGGCAATGGCCAGGTCGTCGACCACATGGTTTTCGACGGTCTCTGGGACCCCTATGACGATAAGCACATGGGTAACTGCGCCGAAACCTGTGTGCGTCATTTCGAATTCAGTCGGGAAGCCCAGGATGAGTTTTCCAGACGTTCCTATGAACGTGCCCTGAAATCCATGGAGGACGGCACCTTTGCAGCGGAAATCACTCCCGTCGAGGTTCCCGGGCGGCGGGGCGCCGTCACCATCGTCGACAGGGACGAGGAGCCGGGTCGCGGAAATTTCGAAAAGATGCCCAAACTTCGTCCGGCCTTCGAAAAGGATGGCTCGGTGACGGCCGCCAATTCCTCGAAGATCGATGACGGCGCTGCTGCGGTCGTCGTGACTTCGGCCTCGAAGGCCGAAGCTCTCGGGCTCAAGCCCATCGCCCGGATCCTGGCCCAGGGCTCCGTTGCCCAGGAGCCGGAATGGTTCACGACGGCGCCGATCGGCGCCATCCGCAAGGTTCTTGGCCGCGTGGGAATGAGCGTCGAGGACATTGACCTTTATGAGATCAACGAGGC
>JANTFG010000278.1 GCA_024763555.1 Thermoanaerobaculales bacterium | reverse complement strand
AGAAGCTTGACTGTCAAAGAGCAAGCTCTCCTCCAGCAAAGACATCAGTCAGCAGTCCCTCTCTTCGTGAGAGGACAAGAGGACCGACGACCCCAGGAAAAACCACCCACCCGCCCAAAAACGGGTTCCCCGAGGAGCGCGGACTTGAGTCCGCTGGAGATAGAGGCCAGGGGATCATGAAAGATGAAAACCACCGCCCACCCGAAGCCCACCACCGCCCGCCCCGGGAAAGGAAGGTGGTTTTTGCGTTATGCGCCCTGTGTTTTGGGCATTCCTGCCCCAAGCCCGTTCCCAGGGGGAGCGGATCGTCGTCTCGGGAGTCCGGCTGGAGGAGAGCTTGCTTTCCGACAGCTGGTCCTCGGACGATGAAGGGCGTGAAGCGCCCGGGGCTGGAATGCCGCCGTCCTCCCTGTCCTACCTTGGCGAAGCTTGGCGTCCTTGGCGAGATCATGTCTTCTGTCTTCTGTCTTCCCAGGGCATTCCGGCCTCGAATCCTTTCCCGAAGGGGATGGATTGCCGGTTGACGCCTTTGGCGGAGAACAGCTTGCTTTTCGACGACAAAGTGTCTGCCGGTGGTAGCTGCGAAGCTGCTGGGGCCGTCTGCCCGCCGTCTCCCAATCCGCGCAATCTGCGAAATCCGTGGTTGACTTTCTTCTTCCTTCTTGGCTTCCTGCCCTAAAGCAATCCGTGGTTTATCCCTTTATCGCGAGTCTGTGTTATCATCGTTTCCGCTAGTGGATCGATGAGTTTTTATAGAAACGATCCCCGTAAGTGCCTCAGGGTCAGTGTTTTACAACAGTGATCACCCTGCGGTAGCCACGCTCAGAGCCTAAAATTCCATTAAATTATCAAATATGCTTGCGTTCCAGTTGCAGCTTACGAATATTCTGTCGTTTTTTGCTTCCGACATCGATTATGGTGAGTCAGTGTGTCTCGCCGGTATGCCTGACAGGAAATTGTGATCGAGAAAGAAAAGGACGCTCGATGGGAGAGACAGGGAGATCCACAGTAGTCAAGATCGCATCCAGGCTGATCGGACCGAATCAGCCCTGCTTTATCGTTGCCGAAATAGGTATCAATCACAATGGCGATCTCAAGCTCGCCAAAGAGCTGGTTGATGCGGCGGTTAAAGCGGGCTGCGATGCAGTGAAGTTCCAAAAGCGGACGGTGGACGTGGTTTACACTTCAGAAGAACTCGCCAGACCCCGTGAAAATCCATTCGGGCCAACCAATGGCGACCTCAAACGGGGTCTGGAGTTCGGAGAACAGGAGTACGAGGCCCTCGATGCTCATTGCAGGGAACGGGGCATCTTCTGGTTTGCCTCGTGCTGGGACGAGGCATCCGTTGACTTCATTTCCCGCTTTGATCCTCCCTGCTATAAGATCGCCTCGGCCGGCCTCACGGATCATGCGCTCCTTCGTTACCATCGACTCCAGGGGAAGCCCATCATTCTCTCGACGGGCATGAGTAGCCTCGAACAGATTGACCGCGCCGTCGAGGTTCTCGAGAAGAACGATCTGGTTCTCCTGCACTCTACGAGTACCTATCCCGCCCATCTCGACGAACTCAATCTTCGGTGTATCCAATCGTTGGGAGACCGATATCACGTCCCGGTCGGGTATTCCGGTCACGAGGTCGGCCTTCCAACGACTGTTGCTGCGGTGGCTTTGGGCGCCTGCCTTGTTGAACGTCATATCACCCTTGATCGTGCGATGTGGGGTTCGGACCAGGCCGCATCGGTCGAGCCTCGAGGTTTCGAGCGCCTGGTCCGCGAGATCCGGGCCGTCGAAGAAGCTCTCGGCGACGGTGAGAAGCGGATTTTCGATCGCGAAATCCCGGTTATGAAGAAATTGCGGCGAGTTCAGTGACTGAAGCATGAAACCAGACATTCGCTTGCTCGTTCTGGATATCGACGGTGTACTGACCGACGGTTCGGACTCTGTTGCGCCAAGTGAGAAGAGGCTCTATCTCAGAGATCTGGATGCACTGACCCGCCTCCGGAATCAGGGCACGGATATCGCATTCCTCACGGGCGAGCCGGAAGGAATTGCCGAGCCCATCGTCAGACGGTGCGGTGGCGGTGAAGCGCTCTACGGGATGAAAGACAAGGCCGAAGGAATACGCACTCTCGTCAAGAAACACGGTCTTACGATGGAGCAGGTGTGCTACGTGGCGGACGGTGTACGGGATGTCCCCGCCCTCGAGATTGTTGGACTCGCATTGGCACCAGCCGATGCTTCGGTTGCCGCGCGATCGGTTGCAGACCGGGTGCTCTCGACCCGCGGCGGACTTGGCGCCGTGGAGGAAGCGATAGCGTTACTGGAGTCTTTCCAGAGTTCAGCTTCCGAGGAACCGACCGCCGTAGTCCGTGCCGAACTGAAGCAGGCAGCCAGAGAAATGCAGGCTCTTGCCCAGGAAGATCCTGCGGACCTGGCTCGCGTGATCGAAACTATGGCCGGCTGCCTGAGCGCGGGCGGGAAGATCGTACTCCTGGGCAACGGTGGGAGTGCCGCGATCGCCCAGCACATCGCGACCGAACTCGTTGGAAGATATCGCAGAGAGCGTGGTCCTCTGCCCGCCCTGGCGCTGACCGCCGACACTGCCCTGCTGACCGCCCTGGCCAATGATTTTGGATACGAGGCGGTTTTCGAGCGACAGGTCCAGGCCCTCCTTCGATTCGGTGACGTCGTCATTGGCATGAGCACCAGCGGGAAATCTGAAAACGTCGTGCGGGCGCTCGCTGCTGCGCGTGAAGCCGGTGCTCGAACCATAGCCCTGGTCGGACCTGAATCCGGGGAGGTCGGCGATCAGGCGGAATGCTGTCTGACTTTCGCCGCGACAGACACTGCTCGAATCCAGGAACTTCATCTGACGGTGCTTCATGTCGCCTGCTCCTGTCTTGATGGATTCCGGTCGATCCGGCCGAGAAAAAGCACATGAACCCAACTCCCGGCAATCAGCAGGAGATGAATCCCCGCACACCGTTTAAGGTCATCCAGAAAAGGACCGGCTGGCGGGCACTGAACTTCGGAGAGCTTGTGGCCTACCGGGATCTTTTCTTTTTCCTGGTTTCGAGAGACGTCAAGGTCATTTATAAGCAGACGATTCTAGGTTTTGCCTGGGCCATCATCCGACCGGTCTTCAGCATGATCGTTTTCAGCATTGTCTTCGGGCGGCTTGCCAAGGTCCCATCGGACGGTATTCCCTACCCAATTTTCTCCTATGCCGCCTTGGTGCCGTGGACCTATTTTCAAACCTCAATCACCGCTTCGACGAGTAGCATGATCGCCAACTCGAACCTGATCTCCAAAGTATATTTCCCCAGGATTATCGTTCCGCTGGCTCCTGTGGCGGCAGGACTCGTGGACTTCTTTATTGCTCTCTCGATCGTCGGTGTATTGATGCTCTGGTATGGCATTGTGCCGACAGGCGCCCTCATTGCGCTTCCCCTCATGGTCCTCATTATGATCCTGACGGCCGCTGGGATTGGTCTTTGGTTTTCGGTACTCGCCATCCAATACCGCGACGTCCGGTTCGCAATGCAGTTTGTCGCGCAACTCCTGATGTACGCAGCTCCCGTAGTCTGGCCGGCTTCGTTGATTCCGGACAAGTACCGTTTGCTCTACGGTCTCTATCCGATGGCCGGCGTCATTGAGGGATTTCGTTCCGCATTACTCGGTCACAACCCGATGCCGTGGAACCTCATAGGGATGGGTTCGGTGACTGCCATTCTACTGTTTATCACCGGCGCCTTCTACTTCCGCCGTATGGAGCGGACCCTTGCGGATGTGGCGTGATGGGCAACTGTGCGATTAGGTGCGAGGGCCTCTCCAAGTTGTACCGCATTGGGCTGAAAGAGCAAAGGCACGAGACCTTGGCAGGGACCGTCGCCGAGTTTCTTCGTGCCCCGGTCAGGAATTTCGGAAGGCTTCGTTCACTGACCGATATTTCTGAATCGGAGGCCGACGACGCCGACGTCATCCGTGCTCTTCGGGATGTCTCATTCGAGGTCAATGAGGGCGAAGTTCTTGGAATTATCGGCGCCAACGGCGCCGGCAAGAGCACCCTTCTGAAGATTCTGTCCGGGATCACCGAGCCCACGGCCGGGAAAGCCCTGATTTTCGGTCGCATTGCGAGTCTTCTGGAGGTTGGTACCGGCTTTCACCCGGAGCTGACCGGACGAGAGAATACCTATCTGAACGGCACGATTCTCGGGATGAAGAAAGCCGAAATCGACAGGAAGTTCGATGAGATCGTCGCCTTCTCAGGCGTCGAGAAGTTCATTGATACTCCGGTGAAGCGCTACTCCTCAGGGATGAAGGTTCGCCTGGGATTCGCCGTGGCTGCACACCTCGAGCCGGAGATTCTCCTGATTGACGAAGTCCTGGCGGTCGGTGACGCGAATTTCCAGAAGAAGTGCATCGGA
This sequence comes from Thermoanaerobaculales bacterium, assembly GCA_024763555.1. GTDB lineage: Bacteria > Acidobacteriota > Thermoanaerobaculia > Thermoanaerobaculales > Sulfomarinibacteraceae > JANTFG01. The sequence goes on along the minus strand of JANTFG010000278.1, from coordinate 498 downwards.
AAAATGGGCGATGTGGCCCGGTCCGGTCGAACGGTTCTTTTCGTCAGCCACAATATGTCGGCTGTCTCGAGACTCTGCAGCCGGGCGCTGCTTCTCGAAAGTGGAATGATCGCAGCGGACGGGGATGCGAGGCAGGTTGTCAGCGACTACCTGGCGGAGTCAGGCGAAGAGCCGGCCGAAGTCTGCTGGGAGAATCTGGACAATGCCCCGGGCGATGAGGTCGCGCGGATTCGGGCGATCAGAGTTTACAGTGAAACGAGAGACAAATCCCCTTTTCCGATCGATGAGCCCCTCAGCCTGGAGGTCGACTATTCGATCCTTCAGCCGGGAGCACGCGTCTACGTAGCGATAAGATTGACCAATTCCTCGGGTGACTTCGTGATCACCAGCATTAACGCTCCGGAAGCATCGGTCGGCAGGGACCCATACTTCTGCAAGCCGCTGGAGGTCGGTCTGTACCGGACCCGCTGCATCATTCCTTCCGAGGTGCTCAATAAC